>JAVEES010000258.1 GCA_030840285.1 Pseudonocardiales bacterium | reverse complement strand
TGCTATCGCAGCACCAGACGTGAGTTGATCAAGAGGAGGAGGGGGCGGTTCAGGGGATGACGGGCGGCGGGGCGGTTCAGGAGGCGGGACGCTGTGGGGCCGGCCAGTCGGCGAACCGTAGCCCGGTAAGGCGCTCGTAGGCGTCCAGGTAACGCTGACGGGTCGCGGCCACCACCTCGTCCGGCAGTGGCGGAGGCGGCTGGTCCGAGCGGCGGTCCCATCCCGATTCGGGTGAAGTCAGCCAGTCCCGGACGTACTGCTTGTCGAAGCTGGACTGCGCCCGCCCGGGTTGGTATTCATCGGCCGGCCAGAAGCGGGACGAGTCGGGCGTGAGCACCTCGTCGGCCAGCACCAACGAACCGCTGCAGGGATGCAGGCCGAACTCGAATTTCGTGTCGGCCAGGATGATCCCGTTGCCGGCCGCGATGTCGGCGGCGCGGGCGTACAGGCTCAGCGTCAGGTCCCGCAAGGTCGCGGCGGTCCTGGGGCCGACGATGTCGACCACCGCGGCGAAGCTGACGTTCTCGTCGTGCTCCCCGACTGCTGCCTTCGCCGCCGGCGTGAAGATCGGTTCCGGCAGCCGGTCCGCATCCACCAGGCCAGGCGGCAGCGGGATGCCGCAGACCTCGCCGGAGTTCTGGTAGTCGAGCAGGCCGCCACCGGTCAGGTAACCCCGAGCGACTGCCTCGACCGGGATCATGTCAAGCCGGGTGCACACCATCGCGCGGCCGCGCCACGGCTCGGGGATCAGCTCGTCGTCGTAGCTGATCATGTGGTTGTCGACCAGGTCGGCGAGCTGGCCGAACCACCACACCGTCATCGCGGTGAGGATGCGGCCCTTGTCCGGAATCGTGGTGGGCAGGACGTGGTCGAAGGCTGAGATCCGATCGCTGGCGACCATGATCAGGTGCCCGGTGTCGGTCGAGTAGAGGTCACGGACCTTGCCGGAATGCACATGGCTCAAACCCTCGTGAACATCGAGGATCTCGTCGGAGAGGATTCCGGACCGGTCTCCGGGTTCGGGCGCGCTCACCGCGGCATCCTGTCACATCGCCGTTTCCAGACCGTGCAACCGCCGACGGCGCAACCGCCGAGCGCGCAACCCGCCGTGCAACCGCCCGCAGCTCCAGACCGCCGAGCATTGCCCGATCGGGTTCTAAAGGATCGGTTCGGGGACATAGGAGGCAGCCGAAGGCTCGGTGGACAGCGCCTCGTCGACCGCGGCGATGACGGCTTGGACCTGGGCCTGTGCGGCTCCCGTGAATGCCAGCGGGTCCGCGAGCAGCCCGTCCAGGGTCGCAGCATCCAGCCCAAGCCGGTCGTCAGCGGCCAACCGGGCCAGCAGATCGTTGTCCGCCGCACCCTGCTCGCGCATGTCCAGGGCAACCCGCACGGCGTGTTCCTTGATCGCCTCGTGGGCCTCTTCCCGGCCCCGGCCGGCCCGTACCGCTGCCATCAGCACCTTCGTGGTGGCCAGGAACGGCAGGTACCGGTCGAGTTCGCGGGCAACTACCGCGGGGAACGCACCGAATTCGTCGAGCACCGTCAGGGTGGTTTCGAGCAGGCCGTCCAGGGCGAAAAACGCGTCCGGCAGAGCCACCCGGCGAACCACCGAGCAACTGACGTCGCCCTCGTTCCACTGATCACCGGCCAGCTCGGCTGCCATCGAGGCGTACCCGCGAAGGATGACCGCGAAGCCGTTGATGCGCTCGGCCGAGCGAGTGTTCATCTTGTGCGGCATCGCGCTGGAGCCGACCTGACCTGGCTTGAAGCCCTCGGTCACCAGCTCCAGACCGGCCATCAGGCGCACGGTCTTGGCGAAGGACGACGGCGCCGCCGCGAGCTGCACCAATGTCGAGAGCACGTCGAAGTCCAGCGAGCGCGGATACACCTGGCCGACCGAGGTCAGCACCCGCTCGAAACCGAGGTGCTCGGCGACCCGCTGCTCGAGTTCGGCCAGTTTCCCGGCGTCCCCGTCGAGCAGATCCAGCATGTCCTGCGCGGTACCAACTGGCCCCTTGATACCCCGCAACGGGTAACGCGCCAGCAGCTCGTCAAGGCGCCCGAGGGCGACCAGCAGCTCGTCCGCCACGGTGGCGAACCGCTTGCCGAGCGTTGTCGCCTGAGCCGCCACGTTGTGGGATCGACCGGCCATCACCAAGGTCTCGTACTCGGCGGCTCGGCGGGCCAGCCGGACGAGGACAGCCAGCACCTTCGTCCGGACGAGCTCGAGCGCGGAGCGCAGTTGTAGTTGCTCGACGTTCTCGGTCAGATCGCGGCTGGTCATGCCCTTGTGGATCTGCTCGAAGCCGGCCAGATCGCTGAACTCCTCGATCCGGGCCTTCACGTCATGCCGGGTCACCCGCTCGCGCGCCGCGATCGAGGACAGGTCGACGGCCTCGATGCCCTTGTCGACGATGGCCGCGTACGCCTCGATCGCGCCGTCCGGTGTCTCGATGCCCAGGTCGGCCTGCGCCTTCAGGACGGCCAGCCAGAGCTGCCGTTCGAGGACGATCTTGTGCTCCGGGCTGAACAGCGTCGCCATCGCCGGCGATGCATAGCGACCGGCCAGGACATTGGGAATCTGCGGCTTGTGGCTCACACCGTCAATTCTCCCAGACGCTCCCGCCGCCGGATTGCCTCGGACCAGCCATCGGGACGTATCGTGCCGAATTACTATGAGCAGCGCTCGTCATCCCAGCAGCCGGGCAGGCCAGACCACCCGGCTGACGATCCTGGGCACCGCCGACCTGCACGGCGCCGTCCTGAACTGGGACTACTTCAAGGACACCGAGTACGACGACGACGCGGGCAACGACGTGGGACTGGCCAAACTCTCGACCCTGATCACCGCGGTGCGCGAGGAACGCGGCCGCTCCTCGACCCTCACCATCGACGCCGGCGACACGATTCAGGGCACCCCGCTGACCTACTACTACGCCAAGATCGACCCGATCTCCGGCGGGACCGGCGCTAGCTCGCCCGTTCACCCGATGGCAGAGGCGATGAACGCGATTGGCTATGACGCCGCCGCCATCGGAAACCACGAGTTCAACTACGGTGTCGAGCTGCTTCGCGGGTTCGAGTCCCAGTTGCACCATCCGCTGCTCGGGGGCAACGTCCTGGACTGGGACACCGGCGAGGCCGCGTTCACCGAGTTCGTCATCAAGACCGTGTCGGCCGGTGAACCGGTGGATGACGGCCATCGGCACGGTGAGCCGGTCGATGACGGCGACCGCGACCGGCACGGTGCCGATCCGGCCCGCTACGTGCGCGTCGGCATCGTGGGGCTGGTGACCCCTGGCTGCGCGATCTGGGACAGGGCAAGCCTGGAGGGCAGGCTCAGGTTCGACGGCATCGTCGAGAGCGCCCGCCGGATCGTGCCCGAGGTGAAACGGGCCGGGGCCGACGTGGTGATCATCGCCTGTCATTCAGGTGCCACCACGTCCTCCTCCTACGGTGACGCCCTGCCCTGGCCGGAAAATGCCTCGACCCTGCTCGCCCAGCAGGTTGCCGGCATCGACGCGATCCTGGTGGGACATGCGCACGTCGAGATCGCGCAGCGGTTCGTCACCGGCCCGGACGGTACGAAGCAGGTGCTGCTGTCCGAGCCGCTCAAGTGGGGGATGCGGCTGACGGTGATGGATCTCGACCTAGCCCGCGACGAGGACGGCAGGTGGCGCGTCACGAGCTCGCAGGCCACCGTCCTCAATGCCAACACGGCGGCCGAGGACCCGAAGATTGCCGGGCTCATCCGCACCGCTCACGAGCAGACCCGCAGTTACGTCAACGGGGTGATCGGCTCGTCGAGCGCCGCGATGTCAGCGGCGACAGCACGTTTCGAACACACGGCGGCGATCGGTTTCATCAACCACGTGCAGGCCGAAGCTGTGAGCAAAGCATTGGCGGGCACGTCCTCGGCGGACCTGCCGGTGCTGGCGGTCGCAGCGCCCTTCAACTCCGATGCCGGGATCCCGGCCGGCCAGGTGACGGTCCGCGACGTCGCCGGCCTCTACAGCTACGACAACACCCTGCAGGCCATTCGGTTCGCAGGCGCGCAGGTGCGGGCCTACCTGGAGTTCTCGGCGAACTACTTCAAGCAGATCTCCGGGACCGGACCGTTCAAGCCCGCCGAGCTCACCAATGCCCCGACGGCAACAGCGCCGAGCGGGACGCCGGACTACAACTACGACGTCATGGGCGGCCTCGGCACGTCGCCGGAGACCGCGCTCAGCTACGACATCGACATCGCCCAGGTGCCTGGTTCGCGCATCAAGAACCTGACCTACGGCGGCGCGCCGATGGCCGACAGTCAGCAGTTCATAGTCGCGATCAACAACTACCGCGCTTCCGGCGGCGGCAACTTTCCCGGCGTGACGAGCGCGCCGGTGATCTACGACGCCCAGCTGGAGGTGCGGCAGCTGATCCTCGACCGGGTCGGCGAGGCGCGCCAGATCGATCCGTCGGTGTTCTCCCGGATAGGCTGGCGGCTGGTGTCCGACGGCCTGCCGATCACGGTCATCGGCTCAGCTCATGACCGCAGCGACTAGGGCCGCCCGGTCACCTTTTCCGTCCCGGGATCAACTCGGTCACCTTTTTCCGTCCCGGATCAACCGATGTGCCGGCCGCGGACCTTCGGACGCCTGGGCCGGCGTCACCGGTGTCGCGCTCGTGGGCGACTGCCGAGGCAAGTACCCGTCGACGGCCGGGATCGGCGCCAGCGGCGAGGACACGAAGCGCGACAGCCACGCCAGGCAGGTCGGCAGTTCGGCCCTGAACGTCGCCGCGTTATGACCGCCGGCCGGCAAGGTGAGCTGCCAGATCCGGGTCGGCGCGGCGGCCGCCCGCGCGAGCATGTTGTCTTCGATGTAGGAGACCTTGTCGGCGCGGGTCGATACCAGCAGCAGGTTGATAGCCGGGCCGGGCAGATGCGTGGCGCGCCACAGGTCATTGTTCAGCTCCCAGGGCCCAAGCATGGAACGGAACAGATTGCCGGTGGTCCGGTCGTGCACCGCATGGTTGTAACCGGCGATGGAGACTGCCGCGTGGAACATCGTGGGATGCCGAAAGGCAAGGTTGGCCGCGCAGTATCCGCCGGTGGAAAAGCCCATCGCAGTCCATTGGCTGTCCTCGGTGGACGCCCGGACCGCCCTTTCCACGGCCGTCCGCACATCGAAGCTCAGATAGGTGTCCAGCTGCGGGCCATCGACCGCATCGACACACTCGCTGTCGTGCGGCAGGTACCACGCCAACGGCATGACCGCGATAAACGGCACCGCATGCCCTGACCTGATCTCGGAATCCAAGATCGTCGGCAGTTTCAGGGCGGTGATCCACGTCCGCGGTGTGCCGGGGAAGCCCGCAAAGAGCTCGACAACCGGAAACGAACGTCCGGCGTAGGACGGGTCGCCGTACTGCGGGGGCAGGTAGAGCAGCGTTCCGGGCAGGCGTACCCCGCTCCTCGTTCCCTTGACGGCCAAGGGCACCACGGTGCCCCGCCCCAATGCGGCATTGATGCGCAACTGCTCGCGCAACTGCCCGTCCAGCTGCCCCGGTTGGGCGAAGGATTCCCGAACGGTCGAATGACGTCCGAGCAGTTCGCGCCACGAGGCATAGAAGGCATAGGAGTTGTTGATGACGAGGCCCACCACCAACAGGGCGCTCAGCTGGCAGCCGAGGATCAGGGCCACTCGGATCGGCCAGCGAAGGACGCCACGTGCTTCGACAGGGCGCCACAACGCAAGCGTGGCAACCACGAAGCCGACCGCGACAACGGCCGCCACGATCGTCGTTCCAACTCCCAGTAGACCCACCGCGACGCCTCCGACAGAACAGCTCTGTTCGCCGATGCCGGCTAGATTCGGATGCGCGGCTGTGGTTCAGCTAGGTAACTCAGCGCCGTCACAGGGTCCGCCGTCCCGCGATTCAGGCGGCGGCTTGAACGCAGGTTGCCGGCGCCCTTAGCCGGCCGGGATGGCCACCTTGCCGGTGACCGCCTTCCACGCGATATCGGTGCGATGCTGCCCGCCCGGCAGCTCGATCGAATCCACCAAGCGGTAGGCGGCGCTTCGCGCGTCGGCGAGGGTGGCTGCCGCCGCGGTCGCCGACAGGACTCGGCCACCGGCCGATCGCAGCACCCCGTCGGCGTCGCGCCGGGTGCCGGCATGGATCACGCCCGGCTGGTCACCGCCATAGATCGCGTCGTCCAGGCGTGGGGTGCCGGGATAGTTGGCCGCTGCGATCACGACGGTCACCGCGGCGCCCTCGTGCCACCGCAGCGGCGGCTGCTCGGCGAGCGAGCCGGTGGCCGCGGCGTACAACAGCCCGGCCAGCGGAGTCTCCAGCAGTGCCAGCACCACCTGGGTCTCAGGATCGCCGAACCTCGCGTTGAACTCGATCACCTTCGGCCCCGCGGAGGTCATCGCGAGTCCGATGTAGAGCAGACCGACGAACGGCGTGCCGCGCCGGGACAGCTCCTTGATCGCCGGTTGCGCCACCGATGACATGACCTGCTCGACGGTGCCTGGCGGTAGCCATTCCAGCGGCGCGTAGGCCCCCATCCCGCCGGTGTTCGGCCCCGCGTCCCCATCGAAGATGCGCTTGAAATCTTGAGCGGGCAGCAGCGGCACCACGGCCGTCCCGTCGCTCACGCAGAACAGCGAGACTTCCGGCCCGTCCAGAAACTCCTCGATCACCACCCGGCCGCATGCCGCGGCGTGCGCCAAGGCGGCCTCGCGATCGACCGTGACCAGCACGCCCTTGCCGGCCGCCAGACCGTCGTCCTTGACGACATACGGCGGGCCGAAAACGTCCAGAGCCTTCGCGGCCTCCTCCGGCGTCTGGCATACGAACGATCCCGCGGTCGGGATGCCGGCCGCGGACATCACGTCCTTGGCGAAGGCCTTGCTGCCTTCGAGCCGGGCCGCCGCGGCCGACGGTCCGAAGCAGGCGATGCCCGCCGCGCGTACCGCATCCGCGACGCCCGCGACGAGAGGCGCCTCGGGACCGATGATGACGAGTTCGGCCCCAATGTCGCTAGCGAGCTGAGTGACCGCCACGGGGTCGGTGGTTGCAACCGGGCGCTGCTCTGCCACCGATGCGGTACCGGCGTTGCCCGGCGCACAAACCAGCGCGGTGACGGACGGATCAGCGGCAAGCGAAAGGCACAGTGCGTGCTCACGAGCACCGGATCCGAGAACGAGAACGCGCATGGGGTGAGGCTACTGAGTGGCTCGCGAGGTGCCGAGTCGGCGTCGCCTCAGCCGAGCAGGTCGTCTCAGCGCGGTGACGGACGCCTCAGCCGAGCAGGTCATGCACGACGATTGACTGATCGCGTCCCGGGCCGACGCCGATGACCGAGATCCGAGCGCCGATCATCGTCTCGATGGCGCTGATGTAGTCACGCGCGTTCTTCGGCAGGTCCTCGATGTCGCGTGCCGCGGAGATGTCCTCATCCCAGCCGGGGAAGGTCTCATAGATCGGCATTGCCTTGGCGAACTCCGCCTGGGTCATCGGCATGTCCGCGTGCCGCACCCCGTCGATCTCGTAGGCCACGCAGAGCGGGACTTCGGGCATGCCGGTCAGCACGTCGAGCTTGGTCAGGACGAAGTCGGTGACGCCGTTGATCCGCGCGGCGTAGCGGGCAACCGGGGCATCGAACCAGCCGGTCCGCCGCGGCCGTCCGGTGGTCACGCCGAACTCGGCGCCAGCCGCGCGCAGTTCGTCACCCTTGTCGTGCAGCAACTCGGTGGGGAACGGTCCCTCGCCCACCCTGGTCGAGTAGGCCTTCACGACCGCGATCACCCGGTCGATGCGGGTCGGCGGGATGCCGCTACCGGTGCACGCTCCACCCGCGGTAGCCGAGGACGAGGTGACGTAGGGGTAGTTGCCGTGGTCGACGTCCAGCATCGTTGCCTGGCCGGCCTCCAGCAGGACGGTCTTTCCCTCATCCAGCGCCTGGTGCAGGACCAGCGCGCTGTTGACGACCATCGGCCGCAGCCGTTCGGTGTAGGACAGCAACTCGGCCAGCACCGCCTCGACGTCCATCGCCCGGCGGTTGTAGATCTTGGCCAGCACCTGGTTCTTGAGGTTCAGCGCGGCGGTGACCTTGTCGCGCAGGATCTGCTCGTCGAACAGGTCCTGGATCCGGATGCCGATGCGGTTCATCTTGTCGGCGTAGGTGGGGCCGATCCCGCGCCCGGTGGTGCCGATCTTCCGGCTGCCGGCAAACCGCTCGGTGACCTTGTCCAGGGTCTTGTTGTAGGGCGGGATCACGTGGGCATCGGCGCTGACCAGCAGCTTCGCGGCCGACCTGCCGCGCTCCTCCAGCGCCTCGATCTCACTGAACAGCACCTCGAGGTCGATCACCACTCCGTTGCCGATGATCGGGACGCAGTTCTCGCTCAGGATCCCCGACGGCAGCAGGTGCAGAGCGAACTTCTCACCGTCGATGACGATGGTGTGCCCCGCGTTGTTGCCACCGTTGAACTTGACCACGTAATCGACCCGGCTACCCAGCAGATCGGTTGCCTTGCCCTTGCCTTCGTCGCCCCATTGAGCGCCGACCAGAACGATCGCTGGCATGTAGCAGACTCCTGACGTCGGCCGGATTTGCCCGGCGGTGCGCAATGAAGGGTAACGAACGTGCAGCTTCTGGTGGTCAGCGTCGGCGACCAGGCACTACCGGCCGCCACCGAGCGGCTCGCCGACGGTCTGGTCCGAGCCGGCGCGAGCACGGCTGACGTCTGGACCGGGCGGGCCTCCGCTGCCGGGCTGGACGAGGCGTTGGGTCACCTCGACGGGCGCCGCCTGGTGATCCATGCCGACCTTGCAGGGCTCAGTCTCGTGCTGAACCGGCTCATGCGCGCCGGTCTGCTGGCGAGTGTCGAAACGGCCGTCATCCCGCGGCAGCCGGTGCCCTACCTGCACGGGTTGGGGCTTCCCCGCGAGCCGGCCGGTCAGCTGCGAGTCGCCGTGCAGGGCATACCTCGGCTGGTCGGCGTGCTGAAGGACGACTCGGGTGGGCTGTCGGTCGACCGGGCGCGCGTCGAGCCGTGGCCGGATCCGATGCTCGATCGCACGAGCGCCACCAGCGCAGCCGGCACCGCCAGCAGGTCGGGGTGGTGGCTGCGCGCGGTGGTGGATGACCAGCCGCTGAGTGACGGTGACGCCCGGGCGGTCGACGTTCGACGGCTGGGTCCGCGCGAGCTGGAAGCCACCGTGCAGCTCGGACGGTTTCGGCGCCGCAGCGTGCGCGGGAGATCGCTGCAACTGGCCTGCGATCCGGCGCGGATCGTGCAGGACGGGATCGCTCGGGAACGACCCCGCGGCAAGCGCACCTTCTGGTCGGAACCGGAACTGTGGCAGCTGGCTCTGTGACACCGACGTTGCGGCTGGCTCTTGTTATGCCGGCCATGGGGCTGCCGTCCGGCAAAGCCACCCGGCTGCCCGTCCGGCAAATAGGCTAGGTGGCTGGCGTCCGGCAAATAGGCTAGGGCGATGACCCGGCCCCCAGCACCTGGCTACGGCTACCACCAACCGTGGCTGATCCGGCAGACCCGAGCCACCGGCGCCCCAATCGCGGTACTGATCATCCTGGGCGTGCTGGCCGCGGCATTCGCCTTGATAGCCGGCGTCAACGATCCGGCCGGGCTGGTCGTGGCGGTCCCGTGCTCGGCGCTGGCGATGCTCGTGGTGCTGGCCTGTTACCTGTGGCTTGACCGCTGGGAGCCCGAGCCGAAACGCCTGCTGTTGCTGGCCTTCCTGTGGGGTGCCACCGTCGCGGTCGTGGTGAGCCTGGCGCTGGAGTTGGCGACCAGCGAGGTTCTCGGCAAGGGCGCCGTGCTCAGTATCGGTGCACCGATCATCGAAGAAGCGGCCAAGGGCGCGTTCCTGCTGGTGATGCTGACCGGGGTGCGCCGCCGCGAATTCGACGGTGTCATCGACGGCCTGGTCTATGCCGGGTTCACCGCGGTGGGCTTCGCCTTCATCGAGGACGTCGGCTACATCGCGCAGAGCTTCGGCCAGGGCACCGACGCCGGCGTGACCACGATCGTGCTGCGGCTCGTGCTCGCACCGTTCGCCCATCCGCTGTTCACGTCGATGACCGGGATCGGGGTCGGCCTCGCGGTCAGCCGTCCTCGCGGAACGATCACCTGGCTGGCACCGCTGGCGGGATTCATCGCCGCCGTGGTGCTGCACGCGATCTGGAACGCCTCCACGAATTACGGGCTCGTGGCCTACCTGCTGGTGTACTTCATCGTGATGGTGCCGGCCTTCCTCGGAGTCGCGCTGTGGGCGCGCTTCGCCCGGGCGCGCGAGCGCGATGTGGTTCGCCGCCAGCTTCCGGCGATGGTCTACTACCGCTGGATCACGCCGAGTGAGGCCGGCTGGCTGGGCAGCATCGCGGCGCGGCGGAAGTGGGAGAAGGCGGTCCGGGCCCGGTCCGGCAAGGCCGGCGTCGCCGCGTTGAGAGCCTTCCAGACCGCGGCGACGGAGCTCGCCTTCCTGCGTGATCGGGTCGAGCGCGGCACCGGTCCGGCCGATGCCTGGTACCTGCACGCCGAGCTGCTCGACGCGCTCGGCCGCAACCGGGCGCTCGCCCAGGAACCGCTACGCCAGCTACGGCCGGCCGTCGCGCCGGTTCGCCCGCGCCCGCCGTCCGGAACCGTCCAGGCGCCACCCGCCGAGCAGGCAGGACGATGAGTGCCCGGATGTTCGTGGCGGTGGTGCCACCTGAGGACGTCATCGCCGAGCTGTCGGACTTCCTCGACCCGCGCCGGGACGCCGACTCGGAGTTGCGCTGGACTCGGCCGGAGCAGTGGCACGTGACGCTTGCGTTCCTGCCTTCGGTGGCCGACCGAAGCCTCGATCGCCTCATCGACGGGCTGGCGCAGACGGCGGCCAAGCGCCAGCCGTTCCAGCTCGCGCTCGCCGGTGCCGGCGCCTTTCCCGATCCGGCCAGGGCCAAGCTGCTCTGGCAGGGGGTCACCGGGGACGTCGCGGAGTTGGCCGGTCTGGCCGAGTCGGCCCGCAACGCCGCTAACTCAGCGGGCACCGAGGTTGATGGCGCGACCTTCCGTCCTCATCTCAGTCTGGCGAGGGTGAACCGGCCGCGGAACGTGTCGCGGTGGATTCGGATCTTCGACACGTACTACAGCCCGACGTGGACGGTCGATAACGTCGAGCTCGTCGAGTCGCACCTCGGACAGGGCCCAGGCGGTAGCCCGCGCTACCAGGTGCAGGAGCAGTTCCCGCTGACCGCCTCCAAGGAGTGAACCCCGACCCCGGTTGAGCCGGGGACGGGCCGGTTGAGTTCGCGCCCCGGTTTAGTCGGCGGTCAGGCCAGCGCCGTGAGCGCCGCGGTTGAGCCGGGGGTCAGGCCAGCGCCTTGAGCGCCTCGGGATCGCTGTCATTGAGGAACGTGGTGCAGCGCTCGGCCTCGTCCTGCTCGCCGATCGCCGCCGCCGCCAGCGACAGTGCATAGAGCGCCCGCAGGAACCCACGGTTGGGCTCGTGGGACCACGGCACCGGGCCGGTACCGCGCCAGCCGGACTTGCGCAGCGAATCCAGGCCGCGGTGGTAGCCGGTACGCGCGTAGGCATAGCCCTCTACCGCGAAGCCACGCCCGAGCGCCTCCTCGGCCAGCACCGCCCAGGCCAGCGACGAAGCCGGGTGCTGGCTGGCGACCTGGACCGGGTCATCGCCCTCGGCCAGCAGGGCGGCAGCGGGGTCGACGGGCAGCTTGGTCGGCGGGGCGAGAAGGTCCATGCCGCCATTCTGCCCGCCGGCCAGAACCGCTCCGGACCGACCAGCCGAAATAGGCGTCGACACGCGCGTTGGACGCGTGTCGACGCCTATTTTGCGGGGTTGATCGAGGTGCCGGCCGACTTCAGGTCCTCGCACGCGGTCACCACGCGAGCCGCCATACCGACCTCGGCCGCCTTGAGGTACGAGCGCGGGTCGTAGGCCTTCTTGCTGCCCACCTCGCCGTCGACCTTGAGCACGCCGTCGTAGTTGGTGAACATGTGGTGGGCGATCGGACGGGTGAAGGCGTACTGGGTGTCGGTGTCGACGTTCATCTTGACCACGCCGAAGGACACCGCGGCGCTGATCTCGTCCGGCAGCGATCCGGAGCCGCCGTGGAACACCAGGTCGAACGGCTTGGATCCGGCAGGCAGGCCCAGCTTGGCCGCCGCCGCCTCCTGGCCCTTCTGCAGCACGTCCGGGCGCAGTTTCACGTTGCCGGGTTTGTAGACGCCGTGCACATTGCCGAAGGTGGCGGCCAGCAGGTACCGACCGTTTTCCCCGTGGCCGAGCGCTGCGAGGGTGTCGAGGAAGTCCTGGTCGGTCGTGTAGAGCTTCTCGTTGATCTCGTTGGCGACGCCGTCCTCCTCGCCACCGACCACGCCGATCTCTACCTCGAGGATGATCCGGGCCTCGCGCGCCTGGGCGAGCAACTCCCGGGCGATCTCGAGGTTCTCGTGCAGCGGCACCGCGGAGCCGTCCCACATGTGCGACTGGAAGAGCGGGTTCTGGCCGTTCTTCACCCGCTCGGCCGAAAGCGCGAGCAGCGGGCGGACGTAGCCGTCGAGCTTGTCCTTCGGACAGTGGTCGGTGTGCAATGCGACGTTGATCGAGTACTTCTCGGCGACCGCGTGGGCGAACTCGGCGAGGGCCACCGCACCGGTGACCATGTCCTTCACCGCGGTACCTGACGCGAACTCCGCGCCTCCGGTCGAGACCTGGATGATGCCGTCGCTACCGGCGTCGGCGAATCCCCTCAATGCGGCGTTGACCGTCTCGGAGGAGGTGCAGTTGATGGCCGGGTAGGCGAACCCCCCTGCCTTGGCCCGGTCCAGCATCTCGTTGTAGATCTCGGGCGTTGCAATGGGCATGGAAGTCTCCGTCGGTTTCGATGGGTGTCACGCGAGGGATGACGATCTGCGCCGAGTATTACACCTGCGACAATCGCCGCCTCGCTCTGCCCGCAGCGAACACCCATTGCCCACGGCCGGTACCCGGTGATCTGGTGAGCCGATGCAGATCCTGGTGCTGGGCGGGACGGTGTTCCTGTCCCGCTCGATGGTCGAGACCTCGCTGGCCCGCGGTCATGCCGTCACGACGTTCAACCGTGGCCTCAGCGGTGAACCCGTCCCCGGAGCGGAGGCGTTGCACGGTGACCGGCGCGATCCGGCCGGCCTCGCGCAGCTGATCGGACGCCACTTCGACCTGGTGTTCGACACCGGTTATGACCCCGCCCTGGTTCGAGCAAGCGCCGAACTCCTCGAGCCCACGGCGCGGCACTACGCCTTCGTCTCCTCCATCAACGCCTTTCCCGGGTGGCCGGAACAGGCCGACTACCGCAGCGGCGGCGTACACGACGGCGACCCGGACGCGGGCAGTGAGCTACCCGAGGGGCTCGACCCGGCGGCGGCCTACGGCTGGCGCAAGGTCAGCGCCGAACGAGCGGTGCTGCGCGCCTTCGGCCAGGACCGCACCTCCATCCTGCGCGGCGGCACCATCGTCGGCCGCTACGACGGGATCGGCCGGCTGCCCTGGTGGCTGGACCGGATCGGCCGCGGCGGCGACGTGCTGGCGCCCGGACGGCCCGAGGACGTGATCCGGATGATCGATACCCGCGATATCGCCGAATTCGCCCTGACCCGACCGGCCGGAACGTTCGAGGTGGCGGGCCCAGCGAACCAGACCAGTCGCGGGCGGCTGTTCGCCCAGATCCGGCAGATCACCGGCTCGGACGCGCGGTTCAACTGGCGGTCCGACGAGGTTCTGGACGGCAAGGTCGAGGGATGGACCGAACTGCCACTGTGGGTACCGGCCACCCAGGCTCCCGGCCTGTTCGCCCATCACACCGAGGAGGCCGAGGCTGCGGGGCTGGCCTGCCGTCCGGTGCACGAGACTCTGTCAGACGTCTGGACGTGGATGCAGTCCATCGATGGTGGCTGGCGCCCTTCCGAGCGGACTCCGGGGCTGGCAGCCGAGCGAGAGCGCGAGCTACTGGCCGGCTGATCCCCCTACCCGGCCGGCTGATCCGGGACGGGGTCGGCTACCGGGTGGCCATTCGAAGGGCGAGAGCCGGGCAGGCCGAGATCGCCCGTTTCACCTCGGGCTCGGACGCACCGGCGATGGCTGCCTGGTCGATGATCGGATAGCCCCAGTCGTCGAGTTGCACCGCGGCGGGCAGCAGCGCCGCGCAGAGCCCGTGCCCGTCGCAGCGTGTCCAGTCAACGCTCAGCTGTCGAGGCGCCGCACCGACGGCGGTCATGACGCCATCCCCACGGATACGGCCCTGCCTGCCATCGCGCTGTCGCGCGACGTCGAGAGGTGGCCGCGATCGGGACGTCCGCAGCCGCCCGTTACCTGATGCCTGGCGACGTCCTGGGCCAGCACCGCGAGACCGCTGTTGAGGAAGCGGGCCGCCCCGTCGGGGTGGGCGCAGGCGCCTCGGCCGCGGACCATGCCGGCATGGCGCAGGATCGTCCCCGTGACGGGCGCTCCCGCCGCGACTGCTTGAACCTCCGCGGCCAGCGCAGGCAGCCCGAAGGCACAGGGGCCGCACTGCCCAGCCGACTCGTCCGCGAGCCATCCGGCGACCCTGCCGAGCTCGGCAAGACCGCAACTCTGCTGTCCCACGAAGATCACCACGCCGGCTCCGAGTGAACCTCCGATCGCGGCCAGACCCGCGCGGGAGAGTTCGATGCGGGGATCGGGCGGAAGCCACGCGCCGTGGAATCCCCCGATGACCACGGCCTGGCTCGGATAGGCACCGACCGCGGTGGCAACCGAATCCAGCGAGCTGCCGATCGGCACCTCGACCACCCCGGGCCGTCGAACGGCACCCGAGACGGTGAGCAGAGCGGTACCGGGTTCGGCGGCGGTGCCGACCCGGCCGAACCGCGCTGCTCCGATCCGTACCAGGACCGCGAGCTGGGCGAAGGTTTCCGCATTCGACAGCAGCGTCGGGGCGCCGCCGACGCCTCGCTCGGTGGGCGGGATCCGCCTACCCGGCGGTAGCGGCGTACCGCCGTCGAGAGCGGCGACCAGCGCCCGGGCCTCGCCGGCGATGAAGCGATGCGCGACCAGGCGTACCTCGAAACGCGGGGCGTCGGGCCGGGTGCCGATCGCGGCCTCCAGCCCGACGGCCGTTGCCCGATCGGTTACGGCCACCAGCACCCGGTCGGCACCGACCGCGGCAGCGATGATTGCCGCACCGTCCAGCACCAGATGCGGCGCGTGGGTCAGCAGCGCGGTGTCCTTGGCGCTGGCCGGCTCCCCCTCGCATCCGTTGACGACGACTTCGGCTCCGGCGCCGGCCCGCAGCGCGCGGATCTTGGTTGCGAGCGGGAAGGCCGCACCGCCCCGTCCGGTCAGCGACACCGCGTCGAGCTGGCCGAGCAGAGCCTCGCGTCCGGGAACGGGCGCCGGCCCGTGCTGGACGAGGTGGGCACGGTAATCGGTCAGCCGGGCCGCGTCCACACCGGCCAGCAGCCTGGGTTCGGCCAGCCAGCCGAGTGGAAGTTCCGCCGGACGGGTCCGCGGGTCGCGTACGGCGGTCATCGAGCTGCTCCCATCGGGGCGCGGGCGGCCGGGGCGTCAGCGCGCACGGTGTAGCTGTTCGCGCGGGCGGCCGGGGCGGAACCCAGCGGCGCCCGCGTCCGGGGGGCCACAGCCGGGCCGTCGACCAGCCGGGCGATCACGCCGCACCCGACGACCGCGATCCCCGCGAACAGGACGGCCAGCGCCCACCAGGTGCC
>JAVEES010000347.1 GCA_030840285.1 Pseudonocardiales bacterium | reverse complement strand
GTAGTGACGACCAGCCGCCGACCGAACTGCCACCGACGGCTGCCGCTCGGGAGCGAGCCAGCAGGCCGGACAGCCTGGCTGCCAGGGACGGGTCCGGCATCCGCGACTGCACCAGCGCCAGATGCGTCGCCGTCCGGCGATACAACTGGATCAACTCGTCGGCATCGCTGCCACTCAGCCTGCCCGGACTGGCAAGCTGGTCGAGACGTTGCCATTCGGCAGCATGCGCCGCGACGAAGGCATCGAGGTCCACGCCCGCGAGTCTGGCACGTTGGGAGGCTGATCCGGTGACGATGATGGTGTCGGGCGAGGCTGTCCCGTTCGACCTGCAGCGAGCCGGCGTGGGATCCCGCACGGTGGCCGGGGTGCTGGACATCATCGTTCAGGTATTCGCGCTTCTCGCCGCGATCCTGCTCGACGCCGCACTGTTACGCGGCGACGACGCAATACTCGGCGCGCTGCTCATCATCGAGGTCGTCGCGATCCTGGGGGGCTATCCGATCGCCTTCGAGTGGCTCAGCCGAGGCCGGACGCTGGGCAAGATGGCCATGGGGCTGCGGGTCGTTCGCGACGACGGCGGTCCGATCGGGTTTCGCCAGGCGCTGGTCCGCGGGCTGTCGAGCTTGCTGCTGGAGAAACCCGGCCTGATCTTCCCGGTCGGCACCGCTGCCGGCATGGCGGTGCTCACATTCACCCCGTCCAGTAAGAGGATCGGGGACCTGTTGGCGGGCACCTTCGTACTCTCCGAGCGAGCGGGCAGCGCTACTTCGATGGCACCGTCGCACCAACCGCTCCCGTTCGCGCTGCAGGGCTGGGCCGCCATGCTCGACCTCAGCCGCTTTGACGACCAGCTGGCCCTGGCGTTGCGCCAGTTCATCCAGCGCGCTCCGCAGCTGTCGCCGGCGGCCCAGCATGAACTCGGCGAGCAGTTCCGAAGGCACGTCGAATCCGTGATCGCCCCGCCACCGCCGTCCGGCGTGCCAACGCCCGTGCTGCTCACCGCTGTGCTGGCCGAACGCCGCCGCCGCGCCACGCTTGCCGAGCAGCAACGCGCTGTCCACCTGGCGTCCCCGGGTCCATTACCGACGGACCGGCGGCGGGATGCCCCCGACGGTTTCGTTCCACCCGGCTGACGCCGGTTTCGGTCGATGCCGCCTGCGCAGGGCCGGCAGTCGGTTGACCCCTGTCATGAGACTCTGGGACTCTCGCACTGAGAACTCTGGGGCTCTGGCAATGAGAACGGAGTCAGCCATGGATGCAGACCCGGACGCCTGGCTTCCAGGCGTCGAGCCGTCGCCGGACCTCGAGTACGACGAGGCCCACGACGCGCAGGCTCAGGTCCTTGGAGCGGCTGATTCGGTCGACGCCGACGAGGCCCCCGGGCTGACGTACGTGGCCACCGAGACGCCGGCCTACGACGGCGATTACTCCTACGACCTTTCCCACGACGTGCCGCCGCCCACACGCTGAGCGTGCCGCGAGTGCCCCCGCCCCGGCGCCCTTCCCTCTCGCGAAAATAGGCGTCGACACGCGTGCTGGACGCGTGTCGACTCCTATTTTCGTTGCACTCGGGCGGAGGTGAGACCCCGTCACCGGACTCAGAGTGACTCGTTTGTCACTCTGAGTAGCTGTCATGTGACTGAAGCGGGGTAAGCCCGATGGAGACCTGTAGCCGGCAAGCGAGCGCCACCTGCGCCGCAGCCGGCTGCATCGCGGCGCACGATCGACCCACCCGTGGCACGGCGCGCTGGTTCAGGCGCGGTCTCGTCCTTGGCGCCCTCGTCGGTGGATTGTGGCTGGCCGGAGCGAGTGCTCATGCGGCCGGTGCGGAGAGCACGCATCAGCGCAACCAGGAGGCAGGCAGCGCGGCCGTCCACCCAGCACCGCACCGGCTGGTGCAGGCGTCGGCGGGGAAGGTTTTGGCTCCACCGCGAAAGGTCACGGCCACGCCGGAGAAGACTTCGGCGAGTCTGGCGAAGCCTCAAGCGCGGGGCCAGCACAGGACGCCCGGAGCGGTTCGGTCGCTACAGAACGAGGTCGGAACGGCGCTGGTCCAGGTCGGCTCGGCACAAAGCGGCGTGCGCACGAAGCTGAGCAACGTCGGAACGGCGCTGGGTGACGTCCGCACGGTGGTGCGCGCGGTTCCGCGGCCCGTCCGGCAGGTTGTCGGCGCCCCGGCCGCGCTACTGCTTCCGCGAGCCATCGAAGCGCTGGCCGCACCACGGGATTCCTCCCAGTCGCCTGGGCATGACGCTGTCGCCGGCACACCCGCCTCCACGCTGCACCAGCTCACCGCCGGCCGGATCGCTCAGCCGAGCGAGGTTCAGCCGGAGCAGTCGGCCAGCTCGACGTCGCAGGGCACCAACCGCTGGCGCGTTGCCACGAACCTCGACTCGACCACTGCTCCCAACCGCGGGCAGCCGGCTCAGCCACCCGCAGGTCGCCACGGTGGCGATTTCGGCCCGCTCACCGGTAACTCAGCGGCCAGCCAGAACGACGGTCCGTCGCTGTCCGTCCTGCCGGCTCAGCTTCTGCGTACGGAGCAGGAGGGCGCCACGCTCAAGGCCACCTCGCCGGACCCCCGCCCGCCGCACGAGTGGGCAAGCTCGCCTGCTGCTTCTCCCGACTGACAACGGTCCTAGCTGCGAATTCCGCAGTGCAGACCAGGGCTTTGCCCATCGTCAGTCGAATTAGGGAAGGCAGTCATGAATACCTGGACGAAACGAGGCCTGTACGCAGGCATCTTCATCGGAGGCACCTGGGTTCTCGGATCGGGAATCGCCTCCGCCGAGACACCGGCTCCATCAACTCCCATCGAACAAGTTGCGGCGGCGGCGGCCGACGTGCCGATCAACGTCGCGGGAAACAGCGTCTCAGTGCTGGACTCGCAGGCCGCACCGACCGCAACCGGCGCGGTGACCGGCTCGGTGACAGTCGCACGGGCCAGCGCCAGCGCGCCGATCACGGCCTCACTGAGCATCGGCTCCAACGCCACCGGGACGGCTGGCACGGGCTCGTCCGCGGCCGGGACATCAGGTTCGGACGCCACCGGCAGCGGTAGTTCCACCGGTTCCACGCCCGCTGCCGTGTCCGCCCCCGTCACGGCACCGATCAACGTCTGCGGAAACTCCGTAGGCGTGGCGGGAGACAGTAGCGCTAGCTGTGGCAGTTCGGGCTCGGGAGCCACCAACCCCGGAAGCACGGGAACAACAGGCGGCACCGGAACGACCGGCGGAACGGGGACGACGGGCGGCACTGGCTCGGGCAGCACCGCCGGACCCTCGGTTTCCGCACCCGCGAACGCACCGGTGACCGTCTGCGGCAACGCTGTCGGAAGCGCTCAAGCGGGCTGCACTGTGCCCGCCGCAGCGTCCCCGAGCGGAGGTGATTCAACGGTGAACGCGCCGGTGGCGGCTCCCGTCACGGTCTGCGGCAACGGAGGCAGCGTGCTGGGCAGTGCGAGTGCCGGCTGCAGTATCGGGACGGCGCCGAACAGCGGTACCGGAGGCACGACGAGCAACGGGTCCGACGTGCCGGTCAATGTTCCCGTGACGGTATGCGGCAACGGAGGCAGCGTGCTGGGCACGGGATCCTCCAGCTGTGCCTCGGTCAGCAACCCGCCGGTCAGCCCGCAAGGGCCGGGCCAGAACGCGCCGGGCGGAAACCTGCCGATCGAGAACCCCCCGGCCGGCAGCAACACAGGCACCTCTGCGCCGCTACCGGCAGGCCTGCTGGACGCGTTGTCCGAGGACGCGAACGCCTTGAGCGGAACGCCGGCCCAGCGGCTTGCCAGCACCGGATCGGGTTCGGAGTTGGCCGTCCGGCTCGGGCTCGGGTCGCTGCTGATCGGCCTGCTGCTCGCTGGTGCGGGATCCGGCTTCCTTCGCAACCGGGTCTAACCCGTCTCGCGGACCGTGCAACTCTCGGCGGTATCTGGGCCGCGAGGGTTGCACGGTCGGAGCATGGGGCAGATCACTGTCGGGAGCGTCCAGTTGCGCAACCGGGGTAGGTTAGGGCAGCCTTAGCGGGGAATTGGTTAGGCAAACCTAAGTCCTCCGCGTTGGGATCAGCATGGAACTCTCGAAGACCCTCTTGCTCGGCTTCATCGCCGGCGTCACCATCCTGATCGGGATGCCGATCGGACGGCTGCGACGGCCGATGCCGGGTTTGCGGCTCTTCCTCAACGCCACTGCCATCGGCGTGCTGCTGTTCCTCGTCTGGGACGTCTTCTCCGCGGCCTGGGCGCCGGTGGACGATGCCCTGGCCGCCGTTCATGAGCACACCGGGGGGTACGCCCCAGTCCTCGGCTACGGTGCGCTCTTCGCCGGAGGCCTCGCCGTCGGGTTGCTGGCGCTGGTCGGCTACGACCGTCACATGTCCCGTCAGACGGCGCGGTACTCCAAGCTCGGTCCCGGCGCCATGTCGATCCACGAGCGTCCGCAACGGGGAGCTCTCTCGATCGCGGCCTGGTCCCCGGCGCGCCGGCTGGCGCTGTTGATCGCAGTCGGAATCGGGCTGCACAACTTTGCCGAGGGTTTGGCGATCGGGCAGTCCGCGGCTCGTAACGAGATCGGGCTGGCGACGATGCTGGTGATCGGCTTCGCGCTGCACAACGCGACGGAGGGTTTCGGCATCGTCGCACCGCTGGCGGCGGATCAGGACATCGACGGCGAGCGCCGGATACCCGGCTGGGGCTTCCTGCTGGCGATGGCGGCCATCGGAGGCGGCCCGACCTTCATCGGAACCTGGATCGGCCACGGCTTCACCAGCGAAGCGGTCTCGGTGGTCTTCCTGACGTTGGCCGCCGGCTCCATCATCTACGTCGTCACGCAGCTGCTCGGAATCGCTGCTCGCGCCAAGCGTCCGGACCTGCTTGCCTACGGCCTGTTGCTCGGCCTGCTCGCCGGATTCGCGACCGACGCCATCATCACCGCGGCCGGCGTTTAGGACCGACCGGCACGACCGCATCAGCACTCGACGACGTTGAGAGCCAGCCCCCCTCGTGCCGTCTCCTTGTACTTGTCTTTCATATCGGCGCCCGTCTCACGCATGGTCTTGATGGCCTTGTCGAGGGATACGTGGTGCTGTCCGTCGCCACGCACAGCCATCCGGGCGGCCGTGATCGCCTTCATCGACGCGACGGCGTTGCGCTCGATGCACGGAATCTGAACCAGCCCGCCCACCGGATCGCAGGTGAGGCCCAGGTTGTGCTCGATACCGATCTCGGCCGCGTTCTCGACCTGCTCGGGCGTCCCACCGATCACCTCGGCCAGACCCGCCGCTGCCATCGAGCACGCCGAACCGACCTCGCCCTGGCACCCGACCTCGGCCCCGGAGATCGAGGCGCCTTCCTTGAACAGGACGCCGATGGCACCGGCAGTCAGCAGGAAGCGGACGATGCCGTCTTCGGAGGCCCCGGCGCAGAAGCGGTCGTAGTAGTGCAGCACCGCGGGAACGATGCCCGCGGCCCCGTTCGTCGGTGCGGTGACGACGCGCCCGCCGGCGGCGTTCTCCTCATTGACAGCCAGCGCGATCAGAGTCACCCAGTCCATCGCCCGTAGCGGGTCGCTGGTGTCGGGCTGCTCGTCCAGGCTGCGATTGAGCGCCGAAGCGCGGCGCCGCACCCGAAGCCCGCCGGGCAGCACGCCATCGGTCGCGCATCCTCGTGCGACGCACTCCTTCATGACCTGCCAGATGTGCAGCAGACCCTCGCGGATCTCATCCTCGCTGCGCCAGACGAGTTCGTTGGCCAGCATCACAGCACTGATCGGCAGGCCGGTTTCGCTCGTGTGGGCAAGCAATTGGGCCCCGGTCGCGAACGGAAACGGCAACTCGGTCGCGTCCTCGACGATCGCCTTTCCGCCGGCGGCGTCCTCGCCGAGCACGAACCCGCCACCGATCGAGTAGTAGGTGCCTTGCCTGAGCCGGCGTCCGTTCGAATCCGCCGCGACGAACTGCATGCCGTTGGAATGAAAGGGCAATCTCTTGCGACGGTGCATGACGATGTCAGTCTCGACATCGAATGGGATCGCTCGCTCGCCGAGCAGTTCGAGCCGGCCCGTGTCGCGGGCCTGCTGAACCCTCGGCTCGGCGGCCGCCGGATCGACCAGCTCCGGTGACTCGCCGCTCAGCCCGAGCACCACCGCCTTGACGCTGCCGTGCCCGTGTCCGGTCGCACCGAGCGAGCCGAACAGCTCGGCCGTCACCGAGGCCACCTCCGCCAGCAGGCCGTCAGCCTTCAGCGATTCGGCAAACATCAGAGCGGCCCGCATCGGCCCGACCGTGTGCGAGCTCGAAGGACCGATACCGATCTTGAACAGGTCGAAGACGCTGATGCTCACGCCGGCTCGGTCAGCTCGACGCTGGCATCGACCAGCCAAGCCGCGAAGTACTCGGCGAAGGAGGACCGGACGAGCAGCAGGAAATCCGTCGCGGTGCCGTCCCGGACCACGATGATGATGCCTGTCTGCGCCAGCAGGGTTTGAACGCAGGAGCCCTCGGGACTTGCCGCGGGATGCAGGTCGATCGCGCAACCCTTGGCAAGTAGCTCGCGGGCGCCCGGTCCCGACAGCTGCACGGTCGTTCGCTGCGCCGAGACGTCGGTGACAGCAGCGTGTTCGGACCCGATGGCCTCCCGCAGCGCGATCATCAGCTCCGGCGCCGATCCGGCCGGAGCCAGGATCAACCACTCGTCAGGGCCGAGCCAGAGCACCTCGTACACGCCTGACCCGACTGACGTGCACGGCACGGTCGGTAGCGACACTCCCAGCACCTTTGCCACCGGATCGGCCGCCGGGCCGCCCGAATCCAGCCGCAGGTTGAGCTGCGTCAGAAAGGGCAGTTCCTGGGCTCGAATCGCACCGTTGAGGGCTTGGAGTTGGGGCGCCCAGCCCGCAAGAGGACTCCTTCGTGCGCGGGGATCAGCCATCGCGACGAGCACCTTCCTTGTCATACAGGACCGGATCGGTGACGGTGACCGATACCAGCTCGCCGTCCTGCCACGCATGCAGGCGTTGACCGATCCGTTCCCGTCCGGCGCGGACCAGGGCGAGGGCGAAGGTGCCGTCCAGCGCTGCGCTGCGGTAGCTGGACGTGACGTGGCCGAGCATCGGCACGGGCAGCTGCGAGAGATCCGCCGTCGCGAGCACCTGAGCACCCTCGTCGAGCAACACCGTCCGGTCGACGGGCAGCAGGCCGACCAGTTGCTTTCGATCCGGTCGCTGGTTCTCGGCCCTGCTGAACGAGCGCTTGCCGATGAAGTCGAGCTTCTTCTTCGACACCACCCAGCCCATGCCGAGGTCCTGGGGCGTAACCGTGCCGTCGGTATCCTGGCCGATGATGGGATAGCCCTTCTCTGCCCTCAACACGTGCATCGTCTCGGTGCCGTAGGGCGTTATTCCATAGGGCTTTCCGGCCTCGATCAGGGCTTCCCACAGCGCGAGCCCGTCCCAGGCATTGACGTTGAGTTCGTAGGCGAGTTCGCCGGAGAAGCTGATCCGGCAGATACGGGCCTCGATGCCCGCCACGCTCGCATCCCGCCACGTCATGAACCCGAAGGCCTCGTTGGACAGGTCGAGCTCTGCAGCCACCGACGCGAGCACGTCGCGAGATCGTGGCCCGACCAGCGCGATAGTCACCCACTGCTCGGTGACCGAGGTCAGGTTGACCCGTAGCTCCGGCCATTCGGTCTGCGCGAACTCCTCCATCCAGTCCAGGATCATCGCCGCGTTGCCGGTGGTCGTGGTAAGCACGAACTCGGTGTCCGATACCCGGGCCACCGTCCCGTCATCGATGATCATGCCGTCCATGCCACACATGGCGCCGTAGCGGATGAAGCCGGGCTTGAGGGTGCTCATCAGGTTTGTGTAGAGCCGGTCGAGGAATTCCCCGGCGTCGCTACCTTGCACGTTGATCTTGCCCAGCGTCGATCCATCCATCATGCCGACGCTCTCCCGGGTGGTCCTGCACTCACGCAGCACCGCGGTGTCGATGTCCTCGATGGAGCCCGCCGCCGAGCGCTGAGGGTAATAGCGTGGCCGTTTCCATTGCCCGACGTTCTCGAAGACCGCACCGTGCTCGAGGTGCCACGGATGGATCTCCGTCACCCTTACCGGATCGAAGATCTCGCCACGATCCCGTCCGGCAAGTGCGGCGAACGCTACCGAGGCGTACGGCGGCCGGAACGTCGTGGTGCCGAGGCTGGCAACCTCTACCTGGTGCTTGTCGGTGCTCAGCGCCTCGGCCATGATGCCGGAGGCGATCATTCCCGACGTCTTGCCCTGATCGTGCGCGGTTCCGATCGTGGTGTAGCGCTTGACATGTTCCACGCTGGTCAGGCCGGCACCGGTCGCGCGCAGGATGTCGGCGACCGTGGAATCCCGCTGGAAATCGACGAATCGACGGCACGGCCCGCTCTCATCACCCTTGTCCGGCACCGCCCACAGCACCAGCCCTGGCGTCGTTTCCGGCTCGGCATCGAGGGAAGGCAAGGCCGGTGGCGCGCTGGACAGGCCCAACTCCTGCAGTGCGGCGACCGCTGCATCGGCAGCACCGGACAGGCAACCGCTCAAGGTGAAAACCCCCGCAGCGGAGCCCGCTACCCGAACCGCCTTGACGCTGGATCCGGGCACGAAGGCGCCGAGCGACTCGTCGTAGCGCAGCTTGCCGCGTGCCTGGCTGAACAGGTGCACCGTCGGATTCCAGCCGCCGGAGACCAGCAGCAGGTCGCAACCGATTCCCTGACGTGCACCGGCTTTGCCGTCGGCGTACGGCGCGATGTGCGCGCCGGTGACCCGGCCATTTCCGCTGGTACCGGTGACCACGTGTCCGGCTTTAAGCGCGACACCGCGGCGGGCACATTCGGCTGCCGGGTGTTGGGGAATCTCCGTCCGCGCGTCGACCACGGTGACGGCCGCGCCGGCGTCGGCGAGATCGAGGGCGGCGGTGTACGCGCTGTCGTTGGTCGTGAACACCACAACCCGGTTACCGCCCAGCACGCCGTAGCGGTTGAGGTAAGCCCGTCCTGCGCCGGCCAGCATGATGCCCGGACGGTCGTTGTCGGCGAAGACCACAGGTCGTTCGTGCGCGCCGGTCGCAAGGATGACCTGCCTGGCTCGAATCCGCCAGATCCGCTGCCGCGCGGCAGCCGGCGGCGCGGCGGCACCGAGGTGGTCGGTGCGCTTCTCCAGGGCCAGCACGAAGCCGTCGTCGTAGTAGCCGAACGCCGTGGTTCGCCTGAGCACTCGAACGGTCGCCAGGGAGTTGAGCTCGCTGGTCACGGCCGAAACCCATTCCGCCAACTGGTTCCGCGATGCCAGCAGGGAGCCCCCGAGTTCGGGCTGGTCGTCCAGGAGCACCACCCTGGCGCCGGCCCGGGCCGCGGTAAGCGCCGACATCAGGCCGGACGGGCCGGCCCCGACAACAAGCACGTCACAGTGCTCATGCATCGCGTCGTAGCGCGCCTGGTCCGGCAGGTCGGCGAGCCTTCCCTGGCCCTGCAGGCCGCGAGCCACCAGGCCGTCGTACAGCTCGACGGTGGTAGCTGTCAGCATCGGCTCCGGAAAGGGTGTTTCGATCTGGACGAGCGCGTTGGCGTCCTCCACGCCCGCGGCCATGATGCCGCGCGGGCGCCCGTAACAGATGCTGGTGGCGACCTGATGCACCCCGTTTGCCAGCAGCGCCGAGGCAAGGGTGTCACCGGCATAGCCGCGATATGCCTTGCCGTCAAAGGTGAAGGCCAGCTCAGTGTTGCGGTCGATCCGGCCGCCCGCCGCGACCCGGGTCATCGCGCGACCTCTGGCTGTGGTTCACCTATCCGGTAGACGGCCAGCAGTTCATGGGTGCTGGTGTCACGTACCGCG
The DNA here is from genome assembly GCA_030840285.1 of Pseudonocardiales bacterium. GTDB lineage: Bacteria > Actinomycetota > Actinomycetes > Mycobacteriales > Jatrophihabitantaceae > Jatrophihabitans_A. The sequence goes on along the minus strand of JAVEES010000347.1, from coordinate 12,609 downwards.
TTGAACCAGCGGCGGCACCCCGCGGCATGGACCCAACGCTCGGCGAGCGGGCCTCTCGGGTTCGCCCGAAAGAAGACGTAGCGAGCCCACTCCGCGTCCGAAAGCTCTGCCGGGTTCTCCGGATAGCTGACGTGTGCCTGTCCGCCGTAATGGAATTCGACCTCTTCGCGCGACCCGCACCAGGGGCATCGTATGAGCTGCATTTTGTATCTCCGATCGAAGCGCCTTGGGTCAGTGGGCTACGGCTGCGGCGCCGTGCTCGTCCACCAAAGCCCCTGTCGTGAAACGGTCAAGCGTGAACGGGGCGTTGTAGGGATGCGCCTGGTCGTGGGCAACCGTGTGCGCGAAACACCAGCCCACACCGGGCGTTGCCTTGAAACCGCCGGTCCCCCAGCCACAGTTGAGATAGAGGTTCTCGATCGGCGTGAGGCCGACGATGGGTGAGGCGTCCGGGGTGGTGTCGACAATCCCTGCCCAGCTTCGAAGCAGGTGCGCGCGGGCAAAGACCGGAAAGAGTTCCAGGGCCGCGGACATCTGCCGCTCGATGATGTGGAACGCACCGCGCTGGCCGTACCCGTTGTAGCTGTCGATGCCCGCGCCCATCACGAGTTCGCCCTTGTGCGCCTGGGAGACGTAGACGTGGACGGCGTTGGACATCACCACCGTCGGGTGGATCGGTTCGAGCAGTTCGGACACCAGCGCCTGCAGCGGGTGCGACTGGATCGGCAGGCTCAGGCCGACCATCGAGGCAAGCACCGAGGAATGCCCTGCCGCGGCAAGGGCTACCTTTCCGGTCGCGATCCGGCCGCGGGTGGTTTGCAGGCCGACGACCTTGCCGCCAACCACGTCGATGCCGGTGACCTCGCAGTTCTGGATCAGGTCGATTCCGTACTCGTTGGCACCGCGAGCGAATCCCCAGGCCACGTAGTCATGCTTGGCGATGCCCGCACGTGGCTGATAGGTGGCCCCGAGCACCGGATACCGAACGTCCGGCGAGATGTTGACGATCGGGCAGAGTTCCTTGACCTGCGCCGGATCGACCCACTCGGCGTCGATACCGTTCAGCCGATTGGCATTCACCCGGCGGACGGAGTCGCGAACGTCCTGCAGGGAATGCGCGAGGTTCAGCACCCCACGCTGGCTGAACAGGATCGGGTAGCCGAGGTCCTCTTCCAGCCCTTCCCAGAGCTTCAGGGAATGCTCGTAGATGCCCGAGCTCTCGTCCCACAGGTAGTTGGACCGGATGATGGTCGTGTTGCGGGCCATGTTTCCCCCGGCCAGCCAACCCTTTTCGAGCACTGCCACATTCGTGATGCCGTGATTCTTGGCCAGGTAGTACGCGGTGGCCAGGCCGTGCCCACCGCCGCCGACGATCACGACGTCATAGGACGGTTTGGGATCCGGGTTTCGCCAGAGGAACTTCGGGTGCTCGGGCAGGTCGGCGCCGGGACCACTCGGCAATGGCCGGACGTTCTCGGTCATGGTTTCTCCGTCAGCTCGCGCAAGAAACTCATCCGAGCATGCCTTGCAGCGAGGGGTAGAGCGGAAAGTCCTCGGCCAGCGCCGCGACGCGTTTGCCCAGGGTTGCCGCGACATCGTCGTCGAAGGTGGGCAGCAAGGCCGCCGCGATGATGTCGGCCACCTCGCGAAATTCCTCGGCCCCGAATCCACGGGCGGCCAGCGCGGGAGTGCCGATACGTACGCCGGAGGACACCATCGGCGGTCGCGGATCGAACGGAACCGCGTTGCGATTGACGGTTATCCCAGTCTGATGCAGGCGATCTTCGGCCTGCTGCCCGTCGAGTTCGGAGTGTCGCAGGTCGACAAGCACCAGATGCACGTCGGTGCCCCGGGTCAGCACGCTGATCCCGGCCTCGCCGAGATCGGGCCGAAGCAATCGTTCGGCGAGGATCCGCGCACCTTCGAGGGTGCGCCGCTGCCGCTCGACGAAGGCCGGCTGGGCGGCGAGCTTGAACGCGACGGCCTTGGCGGCGATCACATGCTCAAGCGGGCCACCCTGCTGCCCGGGGAACACGGCCGAGTTGATCTTCTTCGCCAGCTCGGCCGTCGACAGGATCACGCCACCGCGCGGGCCGCCGAGTGTCTTGTGGGTGGTCGTGGTGACGACGTGGGCGTGTGGCACCGGCGAGGGATGCAGGCCGGCGGCGACCAGGCCAGCAAAATGCGCCATGTCGACCATCAGGTACGCACCGACCCGGTCAGCGATCCGGCGGAACTCCGCGAAGTCGAGCTGTCGTGGGTAGGCCGACCAGCCGGCGATGATCAGCTTGGGTCGGTGCTCGAGTGCCAGTCGCTCGACCTCAGCCATATCGATCCGGTGGTCCGTCTCGCTGACCCGGTAAGCCACTACCTGGTAGAGCTTGCCGGAGAAGTTGAGCCGCATACCGTGGGTGAGGTGGCCACCGTGGGCCAGATCCAGGCCGAGGATGGTGTCTCCGGGATCGAGCAGGGCAGTCATGGCCGCGGCGTTGGCCTGGGCGCCGGAGTGTGGCTGCACGTTCGCTGCCTCGGCGCCGAACAGTGCCTTGACCCGGTCGATGGCAAGTTGCTCGATGACATCGACGTATTCGCAGCCGCCGTAGTACCGCTTGCCCGGGTAGCCCTCCGCGTACTTGTTCGTCAGCACCGAGCCCTGGGCCTGCATGACGGCCAGCGGTGCGAAGTTCTCACTTGCGATCATCTCCAGGGTCCCGCGCTGGCGAGCGAGTTCCTGATCGATGGCCTGCGCGACATCGGGGTCCACCGATGCAAGTGACTCCGACAGCACGGCCGATCGGTCTAGTGAGAGCTGCCCGCGAGGCGCGTTCATCCACGAATCCTTTCCATTGCGGGATCGACAAGCGGTTCGGCGGCGACCACCGCGGACAGCCGCTCACCGAAGTAGTCGATCTGAACCACGGTCCCGAGCTGCGTCAGCTCGACGGGTAGCCAGGCATAGGCGATTCCTCGCCCGATGGTGTAGCCGTACGCGGCACTCGTCACATAGCCGACGCAGCCACCGCCGGAGAACACCGGTTCCTTGCCGAGGACAACCCTGTCGGGATCGCTCAGCGTCAGGCAGGTCAGCGCGCGAGAGAGGTCATCCTTGCGCTTGAGCAGAGCGTCCTTGCCGACGAAGTCGCCCTTGTCGAGCTTGACCGCGAACCCGAGGCCGGCCTCGTACGGATCGTGCTCGAAGGTCATATCGGTGCCGAAGGATCGATAGCCCTTCTCCAGTCGCAGGCTGTTGAAGGCGCCACGACCGGCGGCGATGACTCCGTGCTGCTGGCCGGCCTGCCACAGCAGATCCCAGAGCTGAGCGCCCTGATCGGCGCTCGTATACAGCTCCCAGCCCAGTTCACCGACATAGGACAACCGCATCGCGGTGACGGGTACCGTGCCGAGATAGGCCTGCTTGGCCCGGAAGTACTTGAACCCCGCGTTCGAGAAATCCGTCGTGGTGAGCGGTTGGACGAGGTCACGAGCTCTCGGTCCCCACAGACCGATGCAGCAGGTGCCGGGCGTGACGTCGCGTACCTGGACGTTGCCATGAGCGGGAAGGTGCCTGGACAACCAGTCCAGATCCAGGTTGCCGTTCGCGCCGATCTGGAAGCGGTCCCTGCCGAGCCGCGCCACCGTGATATCGCTGCGGATGCCGCCGTCGACGTCCAGCAGCAGGCAGTACGTCACGGAGCCGACGGACTTGTCGATGTTGCCGGTCACCAGTTCCTGCAGGAAGGCCACCGCACCCGGTCCGGTGACTTCCAGACGCTTGAGCGCCGTCATGTCATACATCGCGACCGTTTCGCGGGTGACCTGCGCCTCGGCCGCGACGATCGGTGACCAGTACCGCGCCGCCCAGGGATCAGGCGTCGGTAGCTGCCGGCCTGCCACCAGGTTCGCGTTTGCCTCGTACCACTGCGGGCGTTCCCAGCCGTTCGCTTCGAGGAACTGGCCGCCTAGCTCGGATTGCCGCGAGTAGAACGGCGACGTGCGGATCGGCCGCAGGTTCTCCGCCGGCTGCAGCGGGTGCAGGATGTCATAGACCTCGACGAAGTTCTGGCAGTCGCGGGTCAGCACATAGTCCGGCGACAGCTGATGGTTCTCGAAGCGGTTGACGTCGCACTCGTGCAGATCGAAAGAAGAGCAGTGGCCATCGACGAGCAACTCGGCGACCGCCCGGCCGACGCCTGCCGAATGGGTCACCCATACCGCCTCCGCGACCCAGAAGCCTTTGACCTCAGGGGATTCCCCGATCAGGGGCATGTTGTCGGTGGTGAAGGAGAAGAGCCCGTTGATCCCCTCGCCGAGCTCGGCGTCCCGGACGCAGGGCAACAGCGCCTGCGTCTGCTTCCACGCGTCGGCAAAATCGTCCTCGGTGAAGGTGAGAACCGAGGGCATGACTTCGGCCTCGTCCAGCCGGGCAATATCCTCGGCCCGGACCGGCATCGGACGGTGGCCGTAGTAGCCGATGCCGATCTGGTCGAAGCGCTCGCGGTAGTACAGGTCCTGATCCTGGTGGCGCAGGATCGGCAGCACCGCCTCCTCGCTGCGGCCGGCCAGGGCCGGCACCGCGGAGGTCCAGGCGAGCTGATGAGCCAATGGCGTCAAGGGCAAGGTCATGCCCACCTTGGCCGCGATAACCGGGCCCCAGATGCCCGCGCTGCACACCACGATGTCCGCCGGAAACTCTCCGTGGTCGGTGACAACTCCGCTGACCCGGCCCTCGGTGACGGTGATGTCGAGAACCTCATGCCGAGAAAGGATCCTGGCGCCTCGGCTCGCCGCCCGCGCGGTCTGGGCGTCCACGGCGCGGACGGCCTTGGCGATCCCATCAGTGGGGACGAACAGGCCACCGAGCACCAGGTCGGGATCCAGCAGCGGGTACTTCGCGACTGTCTCCTCAGCGCTCAGCAGGAATGCCTCGACACCCCACGCCGTCAGCCAGCCGTGCCGGCGCCCCAACTCGACCAAGCGCTGCGGCGTCGTCGCTACCTCGAGGCCGCCTACCTGCAGGAAGCACGGCTCACCCGCTACGTCCAGCGAGCAGAACTTCTCCACGGTGTAGCGCGCCAGCTCGGTCATCACCTTCGATCCACTGGCCTGGAACACCAGACCCGGTGCGTGCGATGTCGAGCCACCCGGCGCCGGCAGATCCCCTTGTTCCAGCAGGGTAATGTCCTGCCACCCACGCGCGGTCAGTTCGTCGACCACAGCGGCTCCGACCACGCCGCCACCGATGACCACCACTCGAGGAGCGAGCATCGATCAACCGCCTTTGCTTAGGAGTAAGGCTGTTCCGTTATTCGCAACGTCGTGCGCTTTACGCAACTAGCCTCGCCTGCTCGGAGCCCTGTGTCAACCCCGGTCGGGAAAGCCGCCGCTTGCCTTGCGGGCTCAGCCGCTCTTGAGCCAGGCGTTCACCTTGTCGGGGTGGGCGTCCACCCACTTCTGTGCGGCGGCGTCGTCGGACAGCTTGTCCACCGCAAGGTATTTCGCGACCACGTTCTGGTCCTCGTTCGTCCAGGTGAAGTTCTTGACCAGCGAATACGCCGGGCTGCCGGAATTCGCGAACTTCACCGAGGCGATCTTGTTCAAGTCGTATGCGGGATAGTCGCAGGCGACCTTGGCCGCGTTCGCATCGCAGCCGGCTGTGTAGGCCGGCAGGTTGACCTTCACCAGCTGAACCTCGTTCAGGAACCATTGCGGCGAGTAGAAGTAGGCGAGCAGCGGCGTCTTGTTCTGCTGCGCCGAGCGGAAGCTCTGGATCAGCGCTGTCTCGCTGCCACCCTGCACGACCTTGTAGTTCAGGCCCAGGTTCTTCACCAGAGCCGCGTCGTTCGTGACATAGGACGGATCACCGTCGAGCAGCTGGCCCTTCCCGCCGGATTCGGAGGTCTTGAACAGATCGGCGTACTTGTTGAGGTTCTTCCAGTCGGTGATGTCGGGGTACTTGGTGGCCATCCACGGTGGTACGAACCAGCCGATGACGCCTTTCAGCCCGTTGGAACCGAGATCCTGCGCCACCTTCGTGTCGTCGATGTACTGCTTCTTCAGGTCGTCGTGTCCCCAGTTCTCGAGGATCGCATCCACCTGACCGGTACTGAAGCCCTGCCACGAAACCTGCTCGGTGATGTGCTTGACCACCACCTTGCAGTTGAGCTTGGTCCTTGCCACGTAACCGACGACCGCCACATCGGCCTCGTAACCGACCCACGGATTGTCGGCGATGTTGAAGGTGCCGCACGCCGATGTCTTGGCCGCACCAGAGGTCTTGACCCCCGCGTCGGAGGTGGTTCCGCCGACCTTGGCCCCGCCGCAGCCCGCGAGCATCGCCATGCCCAGGACCGCTGCCGTGAGCCGGCCGGCCGATCGGTGGGCCGTCAACCTTGTCGTCCAGCGTGCCATCGTTTCCTGCCTTCTCTGGAGTGGATTTCAGGAGTATCGAAAGGGTGAATCCGCAGGTGCTATCCGAACGTGTGCGCGCTCGCGTCGGCACGGCGTGCCGCGGCCTGGGTGGTCCGGTCGAGCAGGATGCCGAGCAGCACAATGGCGCCGCCCGCGGCAAGTCCCTTGCCGAACAGGCTGCTCTGGGCGAACCCGGCCACGACGTCGAAGCCGAGCGCGCCGCCACCGACGAGTCCGGCGACAACCACCATCGCCAGGACGTAGATGATGCCCTGGTTCGTGGCCAGCGCGAGGGTTCGTACCGACATCGGCAACTGAACCTTGGTGATGATCTGCCAGGTGCTCGAACCGGCTGCTCGGGCAGCCTCGACGGTGGTCTCGGATACGCCGCGAATGCCATCGGCCACGATCTTGATGGCGACCGGGGCGGCGTAGACGACAGCGGCGATCACGCCCGTGAACCGACTTGCCGCGAACAGCGCCACGAAAGGCACCAGGTACACGAAGGCAGGCATCACCTGGGCCGCATCCAGCAGCGGCCGGATGAGCTGATCCGCACGGTTGCTGCGTCCCATCCAGACACCGATCACGATCCCGAGAATCATCACCAGGACGGTCGCCAGCAGGGTGGCGGCGAGGGTATCCATGCTGTCCTGCCACAGGCCGGTCGCGATGATCAGACCCAGACAGATGCAGGCGGTGATAGCGGCCCGCAGGCCACCGATGATGAGCGCCAGCGACACGATCGCCGCGAACGTCAACCACCAGGGCGAGCTGTCAAGCAGGGTCTGTAGCGGGTTGATGCCGTGGTAGGTCACCACGTTCTTGATGCCGTCCGTGGTCGAGTGCAGATTCCGCTGTGCCCAGTTCGAGGCAGCGGTCGTCGCGCGCACGATCTGGGAACCGAGATCCAGGCTGATGCGGTGGCCACTCAGGTTGAGGTGATCCGGGAAGCTGGCGGCCAGTTGGTAGGTGTAGGACAGATAGATCGCGGCGGCGGTGACGGCGGCCCCGGCGGCTATCAGCGGACGGCGGAGCCGGGCCTCGCGACGTGACACCTCGCGGTGCGCCGACTCCACCCGAACGCTCGCCGCGGTCGTCACCCGGTCAAGGACGATCGCAATCACCACGATGGCCAGTCCCGCATTGAACGCGGTACCCACATCCTGGCTCTCCAGTGCCTGAACCACCGTCTGGCCAAGGCCTGGAGCGGCCACCAGCGCCGCGATCGTCACCATCGCCAACGCTGCCATGATCGTCTGATTGATGCCGATCACGATGGTGCGTCGAGCCATCGGCAGCATCACCTTTAGCAATGCCTGCGTTCTGGTCGAACCCAGCGATTCAGCTGCCTCGAGGGTCTCTTTGGGAACCGATCGGATGCCGTGCGCGGTGATCCGGATGACCGGTGGCATCGCGTAGATCAGCGTTGCGATGACTCCGGTGGCAGGTCCGATCAAGAAGAGCAAGGTGAGCGGCGCCAGGTAGACGAACGTCGGCATGATCTGCATGAAGTCGAGAAACGGGGTCAGAATCGCGTTGAAGCGGCGCGAGACTCCGGCCCACACCCCCAACGGAATCCCGATCAGGAGCGAGACCAGCACAGCGGCGATGGTGAGGGCCAGGGTGTCCATGGCCGGTTGCCACAGGCCCTGAAAGCCGATGAACAGGAAACCGGCCAGGGCCAGCAGTGCCGCCTTGGGACTGCCGAAGATCCAGGACAGGAAGGCGAGGATCGCGACAACCCCCAGCCAGCCGATCAAGGGCAGCGGACGGCCGCTGGACGGCTGTGAGATCAGGGACTGGAAGAAGGTGACCAGGTGAGTGGCCCCGACCTGGATCTCGTTGAAGAAATAAAGGAAAAGCGGATTGCTGTTGCGGTCTGCGCCTACGGAGGTGTTGAGGTCATTGAGCCTGGTGTGCAACCCGGTGACATCCGATGCCGCCAGCGACAGGGTGTTGTGCCCGCGCAAGGCGGTGAACAACGCGATCCACGCCACCAGGACGATGGCCACCAGCGATCGCCGGCTGAGCCTGCTCGGCAGCCCGCGCGCACCGGCCAGCGCCGTCGCCGCCGTCATCGAGCCACCTGCTGTTCGCGCGAGCGGCTCATCGTCGCCCGCTCTTCGCGCAAGCGGCTCATCGTGCCATTCGCTCCGCTCCTCGGGCCGCGAGCGGCCCTGCGATGCTCACTCATGATTCGGCCACCACGCGGAGCACCTCGGCGTCGCCTACGACGCCGAGCAGCTTGCCGTCCTCGACGACCTTGACCGGGCTGCTGCACTCCAGCACCGAGCGGACGGCGTCGCGCACCACCACCTCCGGGCCGAGTTCGAAACCGTCGAGGGACTCATCAGGGGTTGCCGGGCGCATGATCCAGCGCAGCGTCAGGACGTGCGAGCGCGGCACCTCGCGGACGAAGTCACGGACGTAGTCATCGGCGGGCGCGCCCACCAGCTCCGCGCCGGTACCGATCTGCACGAGGCGGCCGTCGCGCATGATCAGGATGCGATCGCCGAGCTTGAGCGCCTCGGACAGGTCGTGGGTAATGAAGACCATCGTCTTGCCGACCTCGTGGTGCAGCCTGATGACCTCGTTCTGCATGTCACGGCGGATCAGGGGATCAAGGGCCGAGAACGGCTCGTCGAACAGCAGCACCTGCGGATCGCCGGCCAGTGCGCGGGCGAGTCCCACGCGTTGCTGCATGCCACCGGACAGCTGATTCGGAAAGGCATTCTCACGCCCCGACAGGCCGACCAGGTCGATCACTTCGCCCGCCCGCTTCAGCCGCTGGGCCTTGCTCTCACCGCGAATCTCCAGGCCGTAGGCGACGTTGTCCACCACGCGGCGATGCGGGAGCAGCCCGAAGTGCTGGAACACCATCGAGATCTTGTGCCGTCGCAATTCGCGCAACGACTTCTCGTTGCAGGTCAGGACGTCCTCGCCCTGGAACAGCACCTTGCCCGCGGTCGGTTCGATCAGCCGGGTCAGGCACCGCACCAGCGTCGATTTGCCCGAGCCCGACAGGCCCATCACGACGAAGACCTCACCCGGCGCGACATCGAAGCTCAGATCGCTCACCGCGGCCACGCAGCCCGTTCGTTTCCGAAGCTCGCTCTGCCCCAGCTCGGCTAGCTCGGGTGACTTCGGAATTGTCTCGGCCTTGGCGCCGAATACCTTCCACAGCGACTGCACCGAGATGTCGGCGGCGCCACCGGGCGGGCGGGTAGCGGCCGGAACTGCGCCCTCCGCTGAGTCGGTGATCTCTTGCCGGGAAGCGGAATCCGGCGCGCTTGCACGCCTTTCCGTCGGTGCCGTCACACGATGCTCCTGACCTCGGGGCTACAGCTTTGGATGAGTGGGGCTATAGCGGGGTGAGCCTCAGCCGGAGAACCAACGCTGCGGCCGGGGATCCACGTTCTGCCAGATGTGCTTGATCTCGCGATACTCATTGAGGCCGGTAGGTCCCAATTCGCGTCCATTACCGGACTGCTTGAAACCGCCCCACTCGGCCTGCGGCACGTAGGGGTGGTAGTCGTTGATCCAGATGGTGCCGTGCCGCAACCGCGCCGCAACGCGCTGAGCCTTGCTTGCCTCACTCGTCCACACGGCACCCGCCAGGCCGAAGTCGGTGTCGTTGGCGATCCGGATCGCGTCCTGCTCGTCGGTGAACCGCTCAACGGTCAGGACGGGTCCGAAGGATTCCTCGTGGACGACGCTCATCTTCTGGCTGCACTCGTCCAGAATCGTCGGAAGGTAGAAGAAGCCGCCCGCAAGCCGCGGATCCTCTGGCCGGCGCCCGCCACAGCGCAGCACTGCTCCCTCGGCGAGGCCCGTCGCGACATAGGCTTCGACTTCCTCCCGGTGCGCCGCGGAAATCAGGGTGCCCGCCTCGGCGTCCTCGTCGAAGGGGCCACCGAGACGGATCCGCTTCGCGCCTTCGACGAGGGCGTCTACGAACCGGTCGTGCAGCTCGTCCTGGACGATCAGCCGGGCCCCGGCGGAACAGACTTGACCGGAATGCAGGAAGACCGCCGTGAGTGCCATGTCGACCGCCGCGTCGAAGTCGGCATCGCTGAACACCACGTTCGGGTTCTTGCCACCGAGCTCCAGTGCCGTCCGCTTGACGGTGTCCACGGCCGCGGCGGCCACCCGCTTGCCAGAGGCCAGTCCGCCGGTGAAGGACACCATGTCGACGCCGGGGTGGCTGGACAGCGGTGCGCCGACGTCCGGACCGTCGCCGAGTACCAGGTTGGCCACACCCGATGGCAGGCCCGCCTCGGCAAGGGTCCTCATCAGCAGGATCGCGGTCGAGGGCGTCAGCTCGCTGGGTTTGAGAATGAAGCTGTTACCCGCGACGAGGGCAGGCGCGACCTTCCAGGACGCCTGCAGCAGCGGGTAGTTCCACGGCGTGATGAGGGCACAGACCCCGAGCGGCTCGTAGCCGATCCGGCTGATCGCATCGGGCCTTGCGGTGTCGATCACCCGGCCGGCATCGGTACCCGCGATGCCGGCGTAGTAGCGCAGGCACGAAACCACGTCGTCCATGTCGTATTCGGACTCGACCAGCCGCTTGCCGGTGTCGAGTGACTCAGCCCTGGCAAAGGCGGCGCGATCGGCAACGATAAGGTCAGCTACGCGCGACAGCAGGGCCCCGCGCTCCCGCTCGGGAGATCGCGGCCACGGCCCGTGGTCGAAGGCGTACCTGGCCGCGTCGACCGCATCGTTGACATCGGCTGCCGACCCTTCACCGACCTCGGCCACCAGGGCACCGTCCGCGGGGCAGCGGATCTCACGCACCGCCCCGTCCCGCGGGCCGCGCCACTCGCCGGCAATGTAGAAGTCAGACATCAGGCTCCGATGTTGCGTATGATGCAATCAAGTGCTTCTGTAGCAACAGAGTGTGCGCTTAGGCTCGGCCTGTCAAGCGATTCCGCGGGGTCGTAACTTGTTGCTTACGTCGTCCTGATCTTCCCGAGGCCAACGGGGCGAAATCAGCTCCAGCTCTTGACGGACCTGAACTACAGCCCTCATGCTTGTTGCCTATATCGGAATGTGTTGCGTATTGTGCAACAACCGCGTGGAGGTAATAACGGCATGGCTCCGGCACGCAATCCCGAGCGCGAGTACATCCTGACGCTGTCATGCACCGACACCCCTGGGCTGGTCTTCGCCGTTACGGGCTATCTCGTTCAGCATTCCTGCAACATCCTGCAGAATCAGCAGTTCGACGACCGGTTGACGGGGCTGTTCTTCATGCGGCTGCATTTCGAGTCGGCCAACACCTCGACCACGCTGGCCGAACTGCAAGCCGGCTTCGCGCACGTGGCGAGTTCGTTTCAGATGACCTGGCAGCTGGACGCGGCGAGTACCCCGACCAGGGCCCTGGTGATGGTGTCGAAGTTCGACCATTGCCTCAACGACCTGCTCTACCGGTACAAGATCGGTTCGCTCAATATCGAGATCCCCGCCATCGTGTCGAACCATCCCGATCTTGCGCCGCTGGCCGCCGCCTACGACATTGCCTACCACCACATTCCCGTGACACCGCAGACGAAGCCCGAGGCCGAGGCGCGGCTGCTCGAACTGGTTGCCGAGCACGACGTCGACATCGTGGTGCTGGCGCGGTACATGCAGGTTCTTTCCGATGACCTGTGTACCAAGCTGCAGGGCAAGGCGATGAATATCCACCACTCGTTCCTGCCGAGCTTCAAGGGCGGAAAGCCTTATCACCAAGCACATGACCGCGGCGTCAAGCTCATCGGGGCGACCGCGCACTACGTGACTCCGGAGCTCGACGAGGGCCAGATCATCGAGCAGGACGTCGAGCGGGTGGACCACACCCTGGACCCCGAGGATCTGGTCGCTATCGGGCGTGACGTCGAGGCGAAGGTGCTGTCGCGCGCGCTGAAATGGCACAGCGAGCACCGGGTACTGCTGAACGGCAACCGGACGGTGGTGTTCCGCTAGCGCCGTCCGGCCGGACTGATGTCAGGTCGTTCAGGAGGCCTTGGAGTCATGGGTTGACTGGCTGCGGGGCTCGGCTGAGGCAATCTTTGCGATCACCGGATCGACCTTGTCCAGTCCACCGCGCAGCCGGACGAGCGCGCGGGCCGCGGAAACCTGGTCGCGACTCACCGTGATGGTCTTGGTGTTGTCGCTGGTTGCCGTCATGGCTCGCCTTCCTCGTCGTGCCCGTCC
>JAVEES010000221.1 GCA_030840285.1 Pseudonocardiales bacterium | reverse complement strand
AGTTGCGCTGGCTGATGCGCCCGTCCGGGGTGCGGTCGAACAGCGCGCCGTACGTCTCCAGCTCCCACACCCGGTCAGGGGCCTCCTTGGCGTGCAGTTCGGCCATCCGCGGGTTGTTGAGAAACTTGCCGCCTCGCATGGTGTCGCGGAAATGGACCTGCCAGCTGTCGTTGGAATTGACGTTGCCCATCGAGGCCGCGATGCCGCCTTCGGCCATCACGGTGTGCGCCTTGCCGAACAGTGACTTGCAGATGATTGCGGTACGCAGGCCCGCTTCTCGGGCGGCGATCGCGGCGCGCAGGCCCGCCCCGCCTGCTCCCACAATCACCACGTCGTAACGGTGTTCCTCAAACTCACTCATGTTCTGCCCGGCTCTTCGCGCAAGCGCTCATCAGAAAAATCTCGGGTCGTGGAAGGTTCCGCGGGCGAGCAAGAAGATGTAGAAGTCCGCCAGGGCAAGCCATACCAGCGAGGCCCAAGCCAGCTGCATGTGCTTGGCGTTCAACTTCGACACCTGCTGCCACATCCAGTATCGAACCGGATGCTTGGAGAAATGACGTAGTCGCCCACCGGTGATGTGCCGGCACGAGTGACACGACAGCGTGTACGCCCAGATCAGGATCGAGTTCACCACCAGGACCACAGTGCCGAGTCCGGCATGTCCCCAATGGCTGTGCTCGTCGCGGAAGCCAAGCACCGCATCATAGGTCAGGATCACCGAGAAGATCATCGCGATGTACCAGAAATAGCGATGAATGTTCTGCAGGATCAGGGGAAACCGGGTCTCACCCGAATAGCGACGATGAGGTTCGGCCACCGCACAGGCAGGCGGCGATTGCCAGAACGCCCGGTAGTAGGCCTTGCGGTAGTAGTAACACGTCAGCCGGAAACCCAGCGGGAAGATCAGGACGACGAGAGCCGGTGACAGCGCCCACCAGTCGCCGATCGGGCGTCCGAAGTCCGAGGCGTGCTGGGCACAGCCGGTCGTCAGGCAGGGCGAATACAACGGCGTCAGGTACGGCTCGGCGTAGTAGTCGCCGTTCTGAAACGCCCGCACCGTCGCGTAGATCGCGAACAGGCCCAACACCAGTGCCGTGGTCAGCTGCGGCACCCACCACCGATCCGTGCGCAAGGTGCGGGCGGTGATGCGCGCCCGTCCAGAGCCACCGACGCCACCGGGCGCCGCGGTTCCCGCCTCGACGGACGTATCGGCCGAAGGTGAACTCATCGAGAGGAGCCGTGGTAACCACCAAGGCCCTCGTCGTCGGCGTCCTCAGCCCACAGCGACGGGTCATAGGGCTCGTCGGTGAGCATGTGAATCTCACCGGATGACGGCGAGCCGGCCGGTGCCGCGGGCAACCGCTCCACATCGACCACGTCGAGCTGAAGCCGCTCGAGGTCATTGCGGATCCGTGCCACGGTCGGCACATCACCGTACTTGCCGCGAAGTGAGGCGAGCGCCGCGCGCAGGTCGTCGACGGCATGGTTGAGCGTCTTGAGTTCTACTGACACCGGCATCGTTGCCACTTCCGTTCGAGGGACTCGTCTCGATCAGTTCCGTGCCTTGAGAGTATGTCCAAGATCACAGGGTTAGCCAAGAGGGTGCGCGATCGATCGCGACCATCCGGTTCCTGGGCAACACGGTTACGGTTGATGGTTATGGGCTCAGATCTCGCGACCGCGGAAGGCTGTGATGCCACGCTCGTGTGGGGGCGTAATTACCTGCACTACGACTTCGGCGAGCACCCGATGACACCCATCCGGCTGGACCTCACGGTCTCCCTGGCAACCGAGCTGGGCGTCCTGGACCACCTGGAAGTCGTCGAACCGGTCGCCGCCGGCGAGGAGCGGCTACTCAGCGTCCACTCCGCCGAATATCTGGACGCCGTACGCCGTGCGAGCAAGGATCCTGGCTATCACGGCTACGGCCTGGGCAGCGACGACAATCCCGTATTCGCGGGCATGTACGACGCGGCGGCGCTGATCGCCGGCGGCTCCGCGCAGGCTGCCCTGTCCGTCTGGCAAGGAACGAACAAGCATGCGGTCAACATCGCCGGCGGCCTGCACCACGCGATGCGAAACTCAGCGGCCGGCTTCTGCATCCTCAATGACGTGGTCCTCGCTATCCGGACGCTGCTGGATGCGGGAGCGCAGCGCGTTGCCTATGTCGACATCGACGTCCACCACGGCGACGGCGTGCAGGCTGCCTTCTACGACGATCCACGGGTCCTCACCATCTCGATGCATCAGGACCCCCGCACCCTCTACCCGGGAACCGGGATGCCCACCGAAGTGGGAAAGGGCGCGGCCGAGGGAACCTCGATCAACCTGTCGCTGCCACCGGCCACCTCCGACGACGGTTGGCTGCGGGCCTTCTCTGCAGTCGTGCCCGGAGCGGTGCATGCCTTCCGTCCGGACGTGCTGGTGACCCAGTGCGGCTGCGACACCCATCACGAGGATCCGCTGGCCGATCTGGCTCTCACCGTCGATGGTCAGCGCGCGGCCTACGCCTCGCTTCATCAGCTCGCGCATTCGGCGGCGCAGGGTAAGTGGCTCGCGCTCGGTGGAGGCGGTTACGGCGTGCTTCGTTGCGTCCCGCGCACCTGGACTCACCTGATCGCCGAGGTGTCGGGCAGGTCGATCGACCCGGCCACCGAGGTGCCGCACAGGTGGATCTCAGACCTGCGAGCCCGCGGCGTCAGGGCCGAGTTGCCAACCGCCATGGGCGAGGGCCGCCAACCTGATCCGACCCCGTGGGTGCCGGGCGGGGACAGCTGGCTGGACCGCTCCATCTGGGCTACCCGCAACGCCAGCTATCCGCTGCTCGGCCTGGACCCGGCCGATCCCAGGGACTGACGATGGAGGCCGGGACGCCCGCGGGCGATGACGATCTCGCGCAGAGCTACAACTATCCCAGGCACTGGGAGGCCGATGTCGTCGTCGCCGACGGCGCGCCCATCCACCTCCGTCCGATCACGCCCGATGACGCCGACGCGATCGTGGCCTTCCACGCGAACCTGTCCGTCCGGACCCGTTACCTTCGCTACTTCTCCGCCTATCCGACGATCCCACCGCGCGATCTGGTCCGGTTCAGCCGCGTCAACCACCGTGACCGGGTTGCGTTGGCCGCCTGGCTCGGCGGGGACATCATCGCGATCGGGCGCTTCGAGGGACTGATCAGGGACGGCGCCCCGACCGGGACGGCGGAAGTCGCGTTCGTCGTCGCCGATGGGCACCAGGGACGCGGGATCGGATCTGTGCTGCTGGAGCACCTCGCCGAGGCCGCGCGCGAGGTTGGCATACGCCGCTTCGAGGCGCTGGTGCTGGCCGAGAACACCCAGATGATGCGGGTGTTTCTGGACGCCGGGTACAAGCCCAGCCGGCAGTTCGACGGCAGCGAAGTCACGCTCGAGTTCGACATCACCGCCACGGCGTTGACCGAGAAGGTGATGATCGAACGGGAGCAGCGGGCCGAGGCGCGTTCGATCCGGCGCCTGCTGTTCCCTGCCTCCGTGACCGTGGTCGGTGCCAGCGCGGATGAGAACAAGATCGGCAATCTGGTGCTGAGGAATCTGCAGCGCTCGGGCTTTACCGGCCCTATCTATCCGGTGAACCCGAACGCGCAATGCATCGCCGGCATGCCTGCCTTTTCGAGCATCGACGAGGTGCCCGACGAGGTGGATCTCGCGGTGCTCGCGATCCCGGCGAGCGAAGTGGGCGACGTGGTGCTGCAGTGCGGCAGTCGCGCCGTCCGAGCCCTGGTGGTGATCTCCTCGGGCTTCGGCGAGTCAGGTGACGACGCGGCCCGCGCCGAGGGGCTCAATGCTCAGCGCCGACTGGTCAACGAGGCGCGGGCCAACGGTATGCGGGTGGTCGGTCCGAACTGCCTAGGGGTGATCAACACCCATCCCGAAGTCAGCCTGAATGCCTCGTTGGCCACCGTGACCCCGTTGCGGGGCAGGGCCGGCTTCTTCTGCCAGTCCGGCGCGCTCGGGCTCGCCGTGCTGGGTGAGGCCGCCAGGCGCGGGTTGGGCGTATCGACGTTCGTCTCGGCGGGCAACCGCGCCGACGTCTCGGGAAACGATCTGCTGCAGTACTGGGAAGCCGATCCCGAGACCGAGATCGCCCTGCTGTACCTGGAGAGTTTCGGAAACCCCCGAAAGTTCGCCCGGCTCGCTCGCCGCTTCGCCCGTCGCAAGCCGATCGTGGCGGTCAAGAGCGGTCGCGGCTCGGTGGTGGCCGGACTGCAACACACCTCAGTGGAGGTGCCTGAGTCGAGCGTGCAGGCGCTGTTCGAGGCATCCGGTGTGATCCGGACGGAAACCCTGGCGCAACTGTTCGACGTCGCGATCCTGCTCACCACCCAGCCGCTGCCCCGCGGCGACCGGGTCGCGGTGGTCGGCCACTCGACCGCGCTCGGCGTGCTGGTCGCTGATGCGCTGGCCACGGCGGGCCTGCCGATGAGCCGGCTCGTCGACGTTGGCGCCGACGCGAGCACCGAGGAATTCGCGGCGGCGGTACGGGATGCCCTGGACGCCGAGGACGTCGACGCAGTGCTGAGCATCTTCGTGCCGCCGATGCGACGTGGTCAGGAGGTCG
>JAVEES010000213.1 GCA_030840285.1 Pseudonocardiales bacterium | reverse complement strand
CAGCCAGGTCTCGGCCGCTTCGCCGAGCGCACGGCGAACAGGCACATCGACCGGGCGATTTCGGACCCCGAGCTTCGCCGCGAGGTGACGCCGCGGTTCGCACTCGGCTGCAAGCGGGTGCTGCTGTCCAACGACTGGTATCCCGCACTGAGCCGGGACAACGTCGAGCTCATCACCTCGCCGATCACCCGGGTCACCGCGAATGCGGTCCTGACCGCCGACGGTCGCGAGCACCAGACGGACGTCATCGTGGTAGCCACCGGGTTCATGCCCACCGAGCTGCCGATCGCCCGGCACATCGTCGGCCCGGACGGGACCAGCCTGGCCGAGCACTGGGCGGCGCGGGGCATGCAGGCGTACAAGGGCGCAACCGTCGCGGGCTTTCCCAACCTGTTCTTCGTGGTCGGCCCCAACACCGGGCTCGGCCATTCCTCGATGGTGCTGGTCATCGAGAGCCAGGTCGCCTATCTGGTGGACGCGGTCCGAACGATGCGACGGCACGAACTCGCCACGGTCGAGGTGCGCGCCCGGACGCAGGCCTCGTTCAACGCCCGCCTGCAACGCCGGATGCGGCGTACGGTCTGGAACACCGGCGGCTGCTCGAGCTGGTATCTCGATGCCCACGGCCGCAACGTCACGTTGTGGCCCCGCTCGACGCTGACCTTCCGCCGGATCACCGCGCGTTTCGACCTGGCGGCCTATCGCAGCACCGCCAAGGAGGATCTTGGCGGAACCCGTCCGGCCAGAAACCCCGAGACGACCGCGGCGACTACGACGCCTACGACGCCTGCGACTGCCGCTGCTACGACAGCCGCGACGACGGCGACGACCGCGTGAACACCCGACGACGGGAGCTGCCGTTCTGGCTGGGGGCGGCCCTCACCGCCATCGCGGAGCGTCCCGGCCTCGGCGGTCCGTTGCCACTGCGGGCGCAACGCCGGTGGCTCGAACTGGTGTCGCTGTCGCTGCCCATCCCGTCCGGCACGGTGGTTCGCGCGGTGTCGCTCGGTGGGCGGCCGGCGCTTCGGGTCACCGTCGGAGCAACCGAGCGGCGTCGGGCCGTCGTGCACCTGCACGGCGGTGCCTACACGGTGGGATCGCCCAAGGCCTACCGCTCGATGGCGGCCTACCTGGCCGAAGCCTCCGGAGCTGCGGTCTACCTGCCGGACTACCGCCTCGCACCCGAATCCCCATATCCGGCCGCACTGGACGACGCCGTCGCAGCGTGCTCGCAGGTGGCGGCGTGGCACGACGGGTACGCGATCAGCGGCGACTCAGCCGGCGGCGGGCTCGCCGTGGCCACCACCCGCCGGCTCATCGACTCTGCTGAGAGAGCACCGGCAGCGATGGCCTTGGCCTCGCCGTGGGTGGACCCGACCGCGCACGCCCTCACCCGCAAGCGGGATCTGATCGTCCGGGAATCATGGGGGCTGTCGTGCGCCGCTGGCTACGTCGGCGCGGGCGACCCGCACGATCCCGGCATCGCGCCGATCTACGGCTCCCTGCGAGGGCTGCCACCGGCGCTCGTGCACGTCTGCCGGTCCGAGCTGCTTTATGACCAGGTGAGCACCTTCGTCGAGTCCCTGCTGGCCGCTGACGTCGAGGTAACGCTAGCGGTGCAACGCCTGTGGCACGCCGGTATCGCGCAGGCCGGCCTCGTCCGGGACGCCCACGACGCCGTCACCGAAATCGGCGAGTTCGTCCGCAAGTCGGTGGTGTAATACCGGCTCGTCACAGCCGGGGTTCGAGGACCATCGGGACGTGCGGGATGCCGTCCTCGACGTACTCGTTTCCGCTGCGAACAAAGCCGAATCGGCCGTACCAGCCCTCGAGATAGGCCTGGGCATCCAGCGTCACCGCCCGTTCCGGGCTGAGCGAATCGAGCGCGTAGCGCAGCAATTTCGAGGCCGTGCCATTCGAGCGGGACGCCGCGGCGGTGGCGACCCGTCCTATCCGCGCACGGCCATCGTCGTCGGTCAGGACGCGCAGGGTGGCGGTTACCGCACCCGTTTCATCCGTGGCCCAGAGCCAGATCGCGGTGGGTTCCAGGTCGCGTCCGTCCAGTTCCGGATACGGGCACTGCTGTTCCACGACGAAGACGTCGATCCGAAGCCTCAGGATGGGGTAGGCCTGGACAAGGGACAGTTCGCGGGGCGAGGCGGCGTGCAAGCTGATCACCAGCAAACGCTAACGCCTGACGCCAATCGGGCTCCGGCGGCCGACCCTGCCAATTCCTAAGCTGCCCGTGTACAAAGAAAGATCAACCTCGCGCAATCAGTGCACGCATTCCGGGACCGGGGAGTTCACATGTGGAAAAAGGTGGCAATCGCGGGTGGGACGATCGCGCTCATCGGCGGACTAGGCACCGCCGCGCTGGCGACCTCGGGATCCTCGAGCCTGACGCCATCGGCCGGTTCGGCCAGCCCATCAAGCTCGGCCAGTCATGCGCCCGGCAGCGACGAGGGCAACGGCGCCGCCAAGGGTAAGGCCCACCGGAACGGCAACGGCAAGGGCAGGGGCTTCAAGAACGGGATGCCCCAGCGGGCAAAGAACTTCGAGCACGGCACCTGGGTCACCAGCGGTAGCGGCAGCAGCACCGTCACGCATACCGCCTTCCACGGCCAGGTCACCGCCGTCTCGGCCACCTCGATCAGTGTCAAGGCCAAGGACAACGCCACCCAGACCTTTGTGGTCAACGGTGACACGAAGGTGCACACCCGCGCCCAGCACAAGGATGCCCCGATCGCATCGGTGAAGAGCGGTGACACGGTGTTCGTCAGCGGGACGGGGACCGGGACGGTCACCGCCCAGCAGATCGTGGACAGCAGCCGCTGAGGTAGCAGAGCAGATGCAAGGCAGAGCCGATGTCCGATCATGCGGGCCGGCCGCCAAGCGTCTCACCGAATCGCGGTCGCCGGATCCTTGTCACCGCGGCGCTCGTCAGTTCGCTCGTACTGGTATCGGTGATCAACCATCGGCGCCAGCGGTCGGCCGAGCTGGCGCCGAGACTGCCGGCCGTCCCGTCCATCAGCGTCAGTCCGCCGCATCTTCGCGACGGAGCGCCGGTGCCGCCCGCGCAACTCGTGAGGCTCGACGGTAGGCCGGTCGATCTGGTCGCCAGCGGCTACGTCCTGTACGCGTTGAGCCAGCGCCCGTCGCAGCTGTACCGGCTCCGCCCCGAAGCTCCGCAGGACTTCATCAACCGCAAGGCGACCCGGAGCGGCACCTACAAGCTGATCCTCGACAGCGTGCAGGCGAAGCTCTACGCCGTCCAGCACGGCACGCCCGGCCACAGCGTCATCAGCTGGTTGGACCCGCTCTCGCTGAGCGAGATCAGCCGCCGGACCGTCCCGCTGGAGGTACGCAGCGGCCTGGCCAACTGGGACGTGCTCTGGCTGACCACCTCCGACGGCCTCTACGTGATGAAGGATCTCGACTCGACCCCGCGCCGGTTGATCGCCGGTACCGTCACCGCGACCGCACTCGACCCCGCCAACGACCGCCTCATCGCAGCGGTGCAGCGGCCAGATTCCACCGAGCTCGTCACGTTTACCCTCGGCACCGCGCGCCCCGGTCAGCACGTCACGGTGCCACTGATCGGGGTATCACTTGCCCTGGTGTTCGTCGACCTGTGGCTTGCCGGGACCGGACGGGACGGGCGTGGCAGGGTGCTGCATCTGGACGGCCTCACCTTCCAACCACGGCCAACCGGGCCGCTGGCAACCTCCGCCGGATCGATCTCGGTGTGGCCAGGTGACACTGTCGTCTGGGCTGCCAGCAGCACCAGGCTGGCCTGCATCGGACGCTCGAGCGGGTTGTTGCTGGCCGTCGCGGACCCGGCGCCCGGACCGGTCGTTACCGAGCTCGGCGTCGCCTACGCGATGGCTGAGGACGGGATCCGGGCCCTGGACCTCTCAAGGACCGGTTGCTATCGGGGTTAGGGTCGCTGGGTGCCCGCCCTTGACCACCTCGTCTACGGTGTCCCCGATCTCCTCGAGGGCGTAAGGGGCTTCGCGGGTGCTACCGGGGTGGAACCGGCGCCGGGCGGCCGTCATGTCGGCCGGGGAACCGCCAATTGCCTGGTCGGGCTCGGTGGCGGTGCCTACCTGGAGATCATCGGTCCGGACCCCGGCGGCAGCGACGCCCAGCGGCTGCCGTTCGGTGTCGACAAGCTCACCGCGTCACGCTTGCTCACCTGGTGCGTCCGGCCCTCAGATCTCGACCAATGCCTGGCAGATGCTCGTGCGCGCGGCTATGACCCTGGTGAACCGGCCGCGATGTCACGCGAGGCGGCGTCCGGCGACCTGCTCGAATGGCGGCTTACTCCGGACTCGACGGCTGAGGACGGGCTGATGCCGTTCCTCATCGACTGGGGTGCCAGCACCCATCCGAGCGAGGGCCCGCTGCCCGAAGTGCGGCTTGTGTCGCTCAGCGCGATCAGCCCTGATCCGGACCGGGTTCGCCGGCAGCTCTCGACCATCGGCTTGATCCTCGACGTGCGTCCCGGCGATCGTCCGGCGCTGTCGGCGGTGCTGGCCACGCCCCGGGGCGAGCTGACACTCTGATTCTCTGATTCAGGCGACCGCCTTCTCGAGCTCACCCAAGGCGTCGTCCAGATAGCCCAGCAGCCGCTGCAGGTGCGGGACGATCCGGCGATCACCGGTCAGGCCGAAGGCCAGGTCGCCGGCATAGCTCGTACAGGTGATGTTGAGCGCTTGCCCGTCGAACGGGATCGACAGCGGGTACATCCCGTCGAGCCGGGCGCCGTTCAGGTAGAGGCGCCGCCGTGGCCCCGGCACGTTCGAGATGATCAGGTTGAAGGGCGGTCGCGCCACGTTCTGGATGCCCGGCAAGGACTGCAGGAGCAGGGGACCGGTGCCCAACGCGGTCATCGCCAGTACCTGCAACGGCGTCATCGTCGAGAGCACCTGCTTGCCCTCGGTCATCGACTGGGTCACCGACCTCAGCCGGTCTCCGGCATCAGGGAGCTGCGTGCCCAGATTGCACATCACTGCTCCGACGGCATTGCCGCTCTCTCGGTTCAGATCTCTGGCGTTGAGGGCCACCGGCACCATCGCGATGAGTGAGCTGTCCGGCAGTGCGTCCAAGCTCTGCAGGTAGTCGCGCAGCGCGCCCGAACACATCGCCAGCACGACATCGTTGACGGTGGACCCGCTGGCCCTGCCCACCTGGCGGATGCGGGCGATCGGCCAGGACTGGGCGGCGAAGCGACGCGACCCGGTGATCGGCACGTTGAAGATCGTCTTCGGGGCCGAGAAGGACAGCGACGCGGTCTCGTCGCGCAAACCTCGCCGGACGGTGTCGGCGAGGACTCGCGGCAGGCCGGCCGCCTCCGAGGCCACCGTCAACGCCGACCTCAGCAGGTGTGCGGGCAGGTCGGACAGGGCTCGCTCGTCCGGTTCGGTGACCGCCTCGGCTACCGGACGTGGCCTCGGTGGCCGGACGTTCCAGGGGGCGGGCAGCTCCCGCTCGTCCGGATCGGAACTGAGCACGCTCTGCAGCAGCCGCGCGGCCGAGACGCCGTCGAGGAGGGCGTGGTGGATCTTGAAGTAGACGGCGAACCGTCCATCGGCCAGGCCCTCGATGACGTGTGCCTCCCAGAGCGGCCGGTTACGGTCGAGCAGGGTGCCGTGCAACCGTGAACACAGCGCAAGCAGCTCCAGGACACGTCCCGGTTTGGGTAAGGCGTTGCGCCGGACGTGGTGCTCGATGTCGAACTGGTCATCGACCTCCCACGCCCATTGGCCGGCCGTCAGCAGCGACCGGACGGGCTTCTTGTTGAACAGCGGAGCGATCGCGCTGTTCGCCGTCCAGGCGGCGAAGAGTTGCTGGACGTAGTCCGGGCCCGCGTCCGCCGGTGGCCGGTAGAGATGCAGGCCGCCGACATGCATGGGCCGCTGGCGGGCCTCCACGCTGAGAAATACCGAATCCGTCGGCGACATCGGCAACAGCATCAAGACCCCCTAGCGACGGTGCGCCCGACCATCCTTGCATCGATGAGTTGCTAGCGCAGTTCCGTCGACGCCGGCGCAGCGTGCCGCACTGTCCTGCCGTTGGCGCTTCCTTGAGGATTTACAAGCTGTTTCCGTGGACCAGGGAGCGGTCACCTAGCGGCGCGCGCAGGTCTATCCAGCCTCGAACAGACCCTAGTACGTCCGAACAGGCTTGGTGGAGGCCTGTCCGGAGAACGGGTGTGATGGTCACGCTGGAAACTGATTCTG
>JAVEES010000208.1 GCA_030840285.1 Pseudonocardiales bacterium | reverse complement strand
CACGAGCCACGAGCCACGAGCCACGAGCCACGAGCCACGAGCCACGAGCCACCAGCCACGAGCCACGAGCCACCGCACAAAAATAGGTGTCGACACGCCCAATGAGAGCGTGTCGACACCTATTTCGCGAGAAGCGAGGCTTACTCGCGAAGAAGCGAGGCTTACTCGATCGTTCCGGCGACCTCGGCCGGCGGAGCATCCGGGACCGAGCCAGGCTTCGGCTCGCCACGGAACGTGAACTGCTCCTTGCCCTCGACGGTCTCGGTGTCGACCACCACGATCTGACCGGCCGTGAGCTCGCCGAACAGGATCTTCTCCGACAGGGCGTCCTCGATCTCGCGCTGGATCGTCCGGCGCAGTGGCCGAGCACCCAGCGAGGGGTCGTAACCGCGCTTTGCCAGTAGCGACTTCGCCGCGGGCGTCAACTCCAGGCCCATGTCCTTGTTGCGGAGCTGAGCGTCCACCCGAGCCGTCATCAGGTCGACGATCGTGACGATCTCTTCCGGAGTCAGCTGGTGGAACACGATGATGTCGTCGATGCGGTTGAGGAACTCCGGCCGGAAGTGCTGCTTGAGTTCGTCGTTGACCTTCTGCTTCATCCGCTCGTAGCTGGAGGACTCGTCGTTCGAGCCCGCGAAGCCCAGCGATCCGACAGACTTCGACGCATCTCGGGTACCCAGGTTCGTGGTCAGGATCAGCACCGTGTTCTTGAAGTCCACGATCCTTCCCTGTCCGTCGGTCAACCGGCCGTCCTCCAACACCTGCAGCAGCGTGTTGAAAACGTCCGGGTGGGCCTTCTCGACCTCGTCGAAGAGCACCACCGAGAACGGCTTGCGCCGCACCTTCTCGGTCAGCTGGCCACCCTCGTCGTAGCCGACATACCCGGGCGGGGCACCGACGAGCCGCGACACCGTGTAGCGGTCGTGGAACTCGGACATGTCCAGCTGGATCAACGCGTCGGCGTCACCGAACAGGAACTCCGCCAGCGTCTTGGACAGCTCGGTCTTACCGACACCGGACGGGCCGGCGAAGATGAACGAGCCACCGGGCCGCTTCGGGTCCTTCAGGCCGGCACGGGTACGACGGATCGCCTGGGAGACCGCCTTGATGGCCTGCTCCTGGCCGACGACCCGCTTGTGTAGCTCGTCCTCCATGCGCAGCAGCCGCGAGGTCTCTTCCTCGGTCAGCTTGAACACCGGGATTCCGGTCCAGTTGGCCAGCACCTCGGCGATCTGCTCGTCGTCGACCTCGGCAACCACGTCGAGGTCACCGGCCTTCCACTCACGCTCGCGCTGGGCCTTGTCGTTGAGCAGGTTCTTCTCCTTGTCACGGAGCGAAGCTGCCTTCTCGAAGTCCTGGGCGTCGATTGCGGATTCCTTCTCGCGACGGACGTCGGCGATCCGGTCGTCGAACTCGCGCAGATCCGGCGGCGCGGTCATCCGGCGGATTCGCATCCTCGAGCCGGCCTCGTCGATCAGGTCGATGGCCTTGTCGGGCAGGAACCGATCCGAGATGTAGCGGTCGGCCAGACCTGCCGCGGCGACCAGTGCGCTGTCGGTGATCGAAACCCGGTGGTGCGCCTCGTAGCGATCGCGCAGGCCCTTGAGGATCTCGATGGTGTGGGCCACCGACGGCTCGCCGACCTGCACCGGCTGGAACCGGCGCTCCAGGGCGGCGTCCTTCTCCAGGTGCTTGCGGTACTCGTCCAGCGTGGTGGCCCCGATGGTCTGGAGTTCACCACGGGCGAGCATCGGCTTGAGGATGGACGCGGCGTCGATCGCGCCTTCGGCGGCACCCGCACCGACGAGGGTGTGGATCTCGTCGATGAACATGATGATGTCGCCACGCGTTCGGATCTCTTTGAGCACCTTCTTCAGGCGCTCTTCGAAATCACCGCGGTAGCGGGAGCCGGCGACCAGTGAGCCGAGGTCGAGGGTGTAGAGCTGCTTGTCCTTCAGCGTCTCGGGCACCTCGCCCTTGACGATCGACTGGGCCAGGCCCTCGACCACGGCCGTCTTGCCGACGCCAGGTTCGCCGATCAGCACCGGGTTGTTCTTGGTGCGGCGAGACAGCACCTGCATCAGGCGCTCGATCTCTTTCTCGCGGCCGATGACCGGATCCAGCTTGCCCTCGCGGGCGGCCTGGGTCAGGTTGCGACCGAACTGGTCCAGAACCAGCGAGGTTGACGGCGCACCCTCGGGCGCGGCACCGGCGGGTTCCTTGGACTGGTAACCGTTGAGCAGCTGGATGACCTGCTGCCTGACCCGGTTGAGGTCGGCGCCGAGCTTGACCAGCACCTGGGCGGCGACGCCCTCGCCCTCACGGATCAGCCCCAACAGGATGTGCTCGGTGCCGATGTAGTTGTGGCCGAGTTGCAGCGCCTCGCGCAATGACAGTTCGAGCACCTTTTTGGCACGCGGGGTGAAGGGGATGTGCCCGGACGGGGCCTGCTGGCCCTGACCGATGATCTCTTCAACCTGCTGGCGCACTGCCTCGAGCGAGATGCCGAGCGATTCCATGGCCTTGGCGGCCACGCCCTCGCCCTCGTGGATCAAGCCGAGCAGGATGTGCTCGGTACCGATGTAGTTGTGGTTGAGCATCCGGGCCTCTTCCTGGGCCAGGACGACAACGCGACGTGCACGGTCGGTAAATCTTTCGAACATGGCTCTCACTCCCTTACCGCGTGGTCGGGCTGGTGAGGGTATTCGCCCGAACTCGACCCGCTGGTTTGACTCTAGTCACCCCAACGACGAAATCCCGACCCCAATGCCCCCGTCCGCTGCCAGCGAACTTTACGCCTGCCTAACAAAGACCGTCCAGACTCGTGACCGGACCGGTATGCGGCCCTGCTCGGCGTCCCAGTCGAAGAACGGCAGGGCCCAATTTACGGGCCCTCTCGCGTACTGTCCCCCGTGCTAGCACCCAGGCGCCGGTCAGTTGGCGGAGTTGTACGCCTCCACAATCGATGCCGGAATGCGACCTCGCTCGGAGACCTTGTGGCCGTTGTTACGTGCCCACTCCCGGATCGCCTGAGTCTGCTCGCGATCGGCCCGCGCACCACCGCGGCCCGGACGCACGACGGCCGAGGCTCGGCCCGGTCCCCGGGAGCCCCGGCGGGCATGACCGACGTAGGGAGCGAGCACATCACGCAATTTCGAGGCATTGTCCGTGGAGAGGTCTATCTCGTACGTGGAGCCGTCGAGACCGAAGCTCACGGTCTCGTCCGCCGTACCGCCATCAAGGTCGTCAACTAGCAAGACCTGGATTTTCTGGGCCACTGTCGTTCCTATCTACCTCAAAGCTATGGACTACCCCGTGCGCCCACTGACATCGTCAGTAAATCACGCGCCCGGCCCATTCTCGCGGCCATGACGCATCATTGTGACGAAATTCAGAGGGGTTTCAGCAAAGGGAACAGAATCGTTTCCCGAATGCCCTTGCCGGTGAGCATACTAACCAATCGATCGACACCCAGGCCCATTCCCCCGGTGGGTGGCATGCCGTATTCCAGGGCCGTCAGGAAATCCTCGTCCAGCTCCATCGCCTCCGGGTCACCGGCGGCCGCGGCCGCGGACTGTGCCAACAGCAGGCGGCGCTGCTCGACCGGATCGACCAGCTCCGAATAGGCAGGCGCGATCTCGGTCCCGCCGATGATCAGATCCCACGCCTCGGCCAGCCGCGGATCATCGCGGTGAGTACGGGCCAAAGGCTTTACCGAGCGGGGGTAATCGGCCACGAAGGTCGGCTGGATCAGCGTGTGCTCGACGAGCTTCTCGAACAGTTCCAGCACGATGTCACCGGCTCCCCATTCCGGCTTCAGCGCCACCAAATGCACGCCGGCGATTCGGCGCAACTGCTCGGCGGAGGTACCCGGGTCGACGGGCTCACCGACGGCTGCCGAGACCGCATCGTGCACAGTGACCCAGCGCCATTCGCCGGCCAGGTCGATTTCCTCGCCATTATGCGCGACAGGGGTCCCAATCTCGACCGCTTTGGCGGCCGAGATGATCAGTGACTGGGTGAGCTCGGCCATAGTGTGGTAATCACCGTAGGCCTGATAGGCCTCGAGCATCGTGAATTCCGGTGAGTGCGTGGAATCGACACCCTCGTTTCGGAAGATTCGGCCTATCTCGAAGACCTTGTCGATTCCCCCGACTATGCACCGCTTGAGTGGCAGCTCCAGTGCAATACGCAATGACATCGGCTGGTCGAACGCATTCAGGTGCGTATGAAACGGCCGGGCCGCCGCCCCGCCGTGCACGGTCTGAAGAACCGGTGTCTCTACCTCGAGATAGCCGCGCGATTCCAGCGTGGCTCGCAGGGAGCGGATCACGGTTGACCGGATCTCGACCATTTTGCGGGCTTCCGGACGGACGATCAGGTCGACGTAACGCTGCCGGACCCTCGCCTCCTCGCTCATCGGCTTGTGCGCGACGGGCAGCGGGCGCAGCGCCTTGGCGGTCATTCGCCAGGAATCGGCCAGCACCGAGAGCTCACCGCGACGCGAGGAGATGACCTCGCCCGTTATGAACACCTGGTCGCCGAGGTCGACATTCGCCTTCCAGCCGGCTAGCGCGTCGGCGCCGATCTTGTCGAGAGAGAGCATGGCCTGCAGTTCGACGCCATCCTCGCGAAGGGTGGCGAAGCACAGCTTTCCGGTGTTCCGCACGAAGATGACCCGTCCGGTGACCGCGACCCGCTGACCGGTCTCGGTGTCGGCCGGGAGGTCTGGGTACATCGCGCGAATCTCGGCGAGCGTGTGCGTCCGCTGCACGCCAACCGGGAAGGGCGCCCGTTCCGGCTCGGACATCAGGCGGTCGTACTTCTCCCGACGGATCCGGACCTGCTCGGGAAGATCGTCGGACGCACCGTCCGGATCAGCTGGCTCGGCGGTTCGTGCGGGAGAGGTCACGGGACAACTTTATCGGCGGCGCGCGCCCCCATTTCCCACCGGTGGCGGCACCCCTGGTTTTGGCGTGGCGTTCCGGGCTATACCGGACTCCACGCCACGAGTGGTGCCGGCGGGGGGGTAGGGGTGGGGGGGTGGGCTGAGTTGGGTGTGGGGGTGGTGGGGGGTGATGGTGTGGCCGGTGGGGGG
>JAVEES010000198.1 GCA_030840285.1 Pseudonocardiales bacterium | reverse complement strand
CGCGTGAGGAGCAGGATGCCTTCGCTGCTCGCAGCCACCGGCTCGCCGCGGAGGGCTGGAAGAACGGCGTGTTCGACGACGAGGTCGTCGCGGTGTCGATCCCGCAACGCAAGGGCGATCCGATCGAGTTCCGCTACGACGAGGGCGTCCGGGCCGACACGACGACCGAGAGCCTCGGGCGGCTCAAGCCGGCATTTCGCAAGGACGGCACCATCACGGCCGGGTCGGCGTCCCAGATCTCCGACGGCGCGGCCGCGGTCGTCGTGATGAGCCAGGCGAAGGCGGTTGAGCTGGGGGTCCAGTGGCTTGCCGAGATCGGCGCGAACGCCTCCGTCGCAGGACCGGACTCGTCATTGCAATCCCAGCCCGCCAATGCGATCCAGGCGGCGGTGGCCAAGGAGGGCATCTCGGTGTCGGACCTGGACCTGATCGAGATCAACGAGGCCTTCGCGGCTGTCGGGCTCGCCTCGACCCGGCAGCTCGGCGTGGCCCCTGAGATCGTCAACGTCAATGGCGGCGCGATCGCGGTCGGCCACCCGATCGGCATGTCCGGCGCTCGCATCGCCCTGCACCTGGCGCTGGAACTCAAGCGTCGCGGCGGTGGGGTCGGTGCCGCCGCGCTGTGCGGAGGCGGTGGCCAGGGTGACGCCCTCATCCTGCGCGTCCCCAAGGCCTGAGCCCTGCCGGGCCGGGACCACCCGGTGAGGCAACGAGCCGCGGTAGACGTCGCCGAACTCGTCGAGCGGGCTCGCCAGTCCGATCCACGTGCGGTCGCGCGCCTGATCACGCTCGTAGAGAACGATTCCCCTCGGCTGCGAGAGGTGGCCGAGCGGCTGCTGCCCTATACCGGCCATGCCCAGGTTGTCGGCCTGACCGGTTCGCCCGGTGTCGGAAAGTCCACCTCGACCGCCGTGCTGGTGACGGCGTTGCGAGCCAGCGACAAGCGGGTGGGTGTGCTTGCCGTGGACCCGTCCTCACCGTTCTCGGGTGGGGCGCTGCTCGGTGACCGGATCCGGATGCAGGAACACGCGACCGACCCCGGCGTCTTCATCAGGTCGATGGCCACCAGGGGCCATCTCGGTGGATTGTCGGCGGCTGCTCCGCAGGCGCTGCGGGTGCTGGACGCAGTCGGATGCGACGTGATCCTGATCGAGACCGTCGGCGTCGGCCAGTCCGAAGTCGAGATCGTTCAGCAGGCCGACACCACGATCGTGTTGCTGGCGCCTGGAATGGGCGACGGGATCCAGGCGGCGAAGGCCGGCATCCTCGAGATCGCCGACGTGTTCGTCATCAATAAGGCCGACCGCGACGGTGCGGACCAGGTGGCCAGGGATCTGCGTTACATGCAGTCGCTAGGCGGTGCCCATAGCGAGCCCGGAGCCTGGCGGGCACCGATCGTCAAGACCGTGGCCTCGCGCGCCGAGGGGATCTCTGACGTGGTGGCAGCGATCGAGCGGCATCGTGACTGGATGGATCGCACCGGGCAGCTTCAGCACCGGCGTGAGCAGCGCGCGATCGCCGAGATAGAGGCCATCGCGGTCGAGAAGGTCCGCCGCCGGATCGGCGAGATCCATGGCATCGCGGGCATCGCCGAACTCGCCCAGCAAGTGGTCGCGGCAAAACTGGATCCGTACGCAGCAGCCGATGAGCTGCTCGCGTCCATCACGGACTGAACTCAGCTGGCGGCCTCGGCGGAGTGTTCGACCTCGAGCAGCGATTCCTCCTGCAGCTCCGCCTCGTAGGCCCGTCCGCCGCCGCGCAGGCCGAAGAGCCGCTTGGACAGCAGCAGGTAGACCACGGCTGCCAGGTTCAGCACGAACGCCGCCACCCGCAGCACGGTGACCTTCTCGCTCAGCTCGTAGATTTCCAGCGGCAGGAAAAGCGAGGTCGCCACGACCGCGAAGTACTCGCCCCAGCGTTGCAACCGCCACAGCCCGACG
Organism: Pseudonocardiales bacterium; assembly: GCA_030840285.1. GTDB lineage: Bacteria > Actinomycetota > Actinomycetes > Mycobacteriales > Jatrophihabitantaceae > Jatrophihabitans_A. The sequence continues at coordinate 4,729 of JAVEES010000198.1, read as the reverse complement.
CCCTCGATCAGCTGCAATATGCCGTACAGGATAAGGAATGCCGCCACCAGGTCGAGCGTGGAACCCTTGGCGTTCAGGGCTCGCTCGACGCTGTGGATGAGGCCGGAGTCCGTGGCATTCCAGCCCAGCTGGTTCAGCAGTGGTTTGGCGGCGCCCAGGTCCTTCTCGAACAGCTGGCGGATGCTCACCTGGCTGGACTTGAACTGCAACACGGCGATGCCCAGTGCCAGCACCAGCACGCCGCGGATGAACCGCTCGACGGCCAGCGCTCGCAAGATGAAGGCCGAGCGCAGGGCTCTGCCGCGCAGCAGCACCGGAGCGTCGCGCGCGGGTCCTGAGCCCTGAGGTTGACCGAGCGCGTAACAGCCACAGCGCAGGCAGCGCCAGGCCTCGCCCAGCGGCGTGCTCGCGACCAGCTTCGTCCGGAACTCGGGCTCGCTAGGTGCGTAGGTGACGTGCCCCGATCGGGAGCACGCCCGCAAGTTCCAATCCACCGGGCGACCCTAGCGCGGGTTGATCATCATCATCGGTAGGCCGAGATCCCGGTGAGCCGCTCGCCGAGCACGAGGGTGTGCACCTCGTGGGTGCCCTCGTAGGTGTAGACGGTCTCCAGGTTGACCGCGTGGCGCAGTGCCGGGTACTCGGTGGTGATGCCCGAACCACCCAGGATGCTGCGAGCCTCGCGGCAGACTTCCAGCGCCGAGCGTACGTTGGCGAACTTGCCGAGACTGATCTGATGCGGCTGAATCTGGTGCGCGTCCTTCAGCTCGCACAAGCGGCGTGCCACCAGTTGCATGGTTTGCACGCTCACCGCCAGTTCGGCCAGCTTGCGCTGAGTGAGCTGGAAGCCAGAGATCGGCCTGCCGAACTGGACCCGGGAGTTTGCGTATTCCAGGGTGCTGGCCAGTGCGTCGCGGGCAGATCCCACGACGCCGTTGACGATTCCGAAGCGGGCCTCGGTGAGGCAGGCCAGCGGTGCCCGAAGGCCTTTGGCCAGCGGCAGTTGGGCGCTGGCTGGCAACCGCACCTCGTCAAGGCTCAACTCAGAGGTGACCGATGCCCGTAGCGAGATCTTGTGGTGCACATCGGAGGCCGTGAACCCGGGCGTTGCCTTCTCCACGAGGAAGCCGCTGATGCCCTCGTCGGTGCGGGCCCACACCACGGCCACATCGGCGATGGAGCCATTCGTGATCCACATCTTGGAGCCGTGCAGGATCCAGTCGGCACCGTCGCGCCTGGCGTAGGTGCGCATCGAACCGGGATCCGAACCGGCATCGGCCTCGGTCAGGCCGAAGCAGCCGATCGCCTCGCCCCGGGCCATCCGCGGCAGCCATTCCCGCTTCTGCTCCTCGCTGCCGTAGGCGTAGATGGCGTACATCGCCAGCGAGCCCTGCACGCTCACCAGGGAACGCAGGCCCGAGTCGACGGCTTCGATCTCTATGCAGGCCAGCGCGTACTGGCTGGGCTTCGCGCCGGCGCAGCCGTAGCCCTCGAGGTGCATGCCGAGTACGCCCAGCTTGCCGAATTCCAGTGCCAGGTCGCGGGCCGGCAGCGTGCCCGCCTCGAACCATTCGGCGATGTGCGGCCGTAGCTGGTCGGCAGCAAAGCGACGGATGGTGTCGCGCAACAACCGATCGTCCGCGTCGAGCATGCTATCTAGGTCCAGAAGGTCCAGGCTCGCCAGCGAGTCGGTGATCGGCGTACTCATGCTCGACACCCTACGACCGACGGCGCGGCTGCGCAGACCTACACCTCTAAGCTCTTGCTCATGCCCGCCCCGCTGCCCTTCGACCCCGTGCAACGCGCCGGGCAGTCCTGGGCCGAGCACTACCCCGAGGCGGGCGAGACGGTGTACTCCGCGATGCGCGCGGTGACCTCCATCATGCGAGCCCAGCAGATCCTGATCGCGGCCCTCGATGCGGCGCTCAAGCCGTTCGGGCTTACCTTTTCCCGCTACGAGGCACTGGTACTGCTCACCTTCTCCGGCAGCGGCGCACTGCCGCTGTCGAAGATCGGTGAGCGCCTGCAGGTGCACGCCACGAGCGTCACCAATGTCGTCGACCGGCTGGAATCGTCTGGTTTCGTGCGTCGCGAGCCGAATCCACGAGACGGCCGCGGCACCCTGGCAGTCATCACGCCCGCTGGCCGTGACGTTGCTCGGCGAGCCACGCAGGAACTCCACCACGACCGATTCGGGCTTCAGGCACTGTCGGATGACGACCTCGACCAGCTGTTCGCGACGCTTCGCAAACTGCGCCAGGACGCCGGCGATTTCGTCGACTGAGCGCACGCTGGGTAGTTTGGGACCCGATGGATTCGCCGACTTCTGAGAGCTCGGATCAGCCGGCGCCGGATGAGCCGGCCGGAGCCGATCCGGCCGCCACGCTCATCCCGCGCCGGCTCACGCACGCCGGCAGGCTTGCCATGCAGTGGCTGGTCCGCTGGGTCTTGAGGATATCGTTACCGCTGATCTGCGCGAACGCGCTGCTTCGTGCGTTTCCGTACAAGGCGACGATCGCCGGAATCCCGTTCCGGGTACAGGCAACGCTGTTCACCCGAACCGGCTTCAGCGCCGATACCACTCTGGGCAGCTGGGAGTTCCCGCACGTGGACGGGCTTCCGGTCGGCGTGCACGTCTCACCGGTGGACGTGGACATCTTGAGACTGAGCAAGGTGGCCAACCCGGATACCACGGCATTCGTGGATCAGCTGAAGCACGGCTTCGCCGATCAGGTCGGCTTCATCATGCTCTGGCTGGTCGGCCTCGCCGTCATCGGCGTGGCTCTGGGGCTTGCCATGGCCGCGGCGCTGAACATGGCGGGCCGCTACCTGCGCGGGCTTCCTCGCCACCATCGGGAAGCCCGCCTGCGGGTTCGCCAACTGCTTGCCGCCGTCACGGTCTGCGCGGTGGTAGCCGGCTACGGCCTGCTCACGTTCGAGCGCGATTGGACGAAGCAGTCGCGGCTGACCGGCACCCTGGGAGCGGTGCAGCTCTTCCCGTCGCAGCTGGAACAGTTCTACAGCCGGCAGTCCAAGGCCTATGACGTGCTCGGCGCCGTGGTGGGCATCCAGGCAGCTCTGCAGGCGCGGATCGATCAGCAGAAGACGCCGGATACAGCCTTCAACATCATGTACATCTCCGACATGCACCTGGCGGCTGAATATCCGCTGGTGGAGCAATATGTCTCCAACTTCGACGTCAAGCTCATCGTCAACACCGGCGACGAGAGCGAGTTCGGCACGGCCGCCGAGCTCACCACCAGTTACCTCAGCGCGCTGCGCAGGATCACGGTGAAGACGCCGATGATCTGGCTGGCGGGCAACCATGATTCGCCCGATACCGAGCGGGTCATGCGCACCATCAAAGGCGTGACCGTGCTGGGCAGCAAGACCAGGCAGGCCGAGGGGGGCTATCGCGTTACGGGGTCTCGGGTGCGCGCCTTCGGCCTGGAGGTCGGCGGCATCCCGGACCCTCGGGTGTACGGCTCAGAAGGCGCCTACGGCTCGGGGGAGGACAAGGTCACCAACCCGCTGGAGAAGGCGGCCATGGATTCCGCGCTGGAGAACATCGAGCCGGACACCTACTTCGACATCTTCGCCACGCATGAACCGTCCGCGGCCGATGAGGTGATTGCCAAGTTGCCCGACCGGGTGCGCCAGGCCAATTCCGGTCACACGCATGCCCAGAACGCGACGGGTGACATCCAGAAAAACAAGGTGATCAACCTCGTCGAGGGATCGACCGGGGCGGGCGGCCTGGACAACATAAACCGTCCCGGAACCAGCACACCGATCGAGTTCAGCATCGAATCGGTCGCTCGTGACTGCCAGTTCACCAAACTGCTTCGCTTCCAGTTGGCCGATCCCAGCTTGCCGACCGACGCGACGGCCGTTTCGGTGGGCGACAACGTGACTGTCGCGACGGTGTATCTGGCACCGCAGAAGATCGCCGCGAACCGTACCTGTGACGTGTCGGAGGGCGTCTCGGGCGTCAAGAGCCTCGACACACCGGTGGACAAGTCCGATGGCGGTAACTGAGCAGCTTCGCTAGCTGACGGCAGCCTCGGTGATCTCGATCGACCGGGCTTCGGGATCGACCCGCACCGTCCGTCCCAGCGGCAGCAAGCCCATCGGCGAGGTGTGCCCGAAGTCGAGGTTGGCAACGAAGGGCAGGTCGGCTCGACCGGCCTCGCGCAACTCGGTTCCGATCGCCTCGTACAGCGCGAGGGTGTCCTGCAGCGAATAGTTCTCAGGACGCGAGAACAACAGCGCGGCGAGCCGTTCGGTGATGCCCATCGCGGTGTAACCCCGCAGCCAGTGCCTGACCTGGTCGATCGGTGGCTTCTCCTCCGAGATCTCCAGATGCAGGACGGCCTCCTCGAACGCTTCGATAGCAGGCCAGATATCGGTGCCGCGCGCCATATCCAGCACTTCCATGCAGCCGCCGATCAACGGCCCCTCAACGGCCTGTCCGGATGAACCGCCGCCTGAACCGCCGGACGAACCGCCTCGCCAGATCCAGCCGTAGTTTGGCACCCAGCGCCGGCGCCGGTCGAGGTTGGCTTCATCGCTCCACTCGAGCATCTCCTCGGTCCACTCAGCTGCCGGCTCGATGACCCCGACAGGTTGTCTGGACATGACGGTGCGGACGAATGAGTCGCGCGCATAAGGGTGAATGCCGCCGGCCTCGGCCGCCACGCTGAGAACCGCCATGCCGTAGAACGATCCG
>JAVEES010000091.1 GCA_030840285.1 Pseudonocardiales bacterium | reverse complement strand
CAGAGCCCGGCGATGTCCCAGTTACCGCTGTGCGGCAAGGCGACCACCACGCCCCGCCCGCGTGCCACCGCCGCATCGAGGTTCTCCACACCCTCGCTGTGCACCTCGGCGAGCACCTCGTCGACATCCATCGAGGGCAAGCGGAAGGTCTCGAGCCAGTACCTGGCGTAGGAGCGCATACCGTCGCGCACCAGGGCGTCTATCTCGGTGGCGCTCCGGTCGGGTCCGGCCACCCGGGCGAGGTTGCGACGCAACTGCGAGACGGATCGGCCGCCGCGACGCACCGAGAGATCCGCCGCCTTGTCGAAAGCGAACCGCGAGACCGGTTCGGGCAGGGTGCGTACCAGGCGCCAGGCGGCGGCGTAGCCGCTATCGATCGCGCGATCGGCCAGTCCGTCCGGGGCGAATCTCACCGCTGAGCCTCGGGAGTCGAGCCGTTTCCGCCGGCCAGCGGCGACGCGGTGGGGGCGGCCGGCTGCCGGGCCTGCTTCCAGACCGTGGCGAACCGCTGGCCCACGGTGATAGTCGAGGCGAGCACCAGCAACCACAACGCGACAGCTTGCGCGTACGGGACGCCGAACGGCCATCCCGTCAGGCCGGTGCCGACCAGCACGATGATCAATCGCTCGGAACGCTCGGCGATCCCGACATTGGCGGTCATCCCCATGCCCTCGGCCCGGGCCTTGATGTAGGACGTGAGCGAGCCCAGCACCAGGCACAGCAGTGCGGCGGCCAGTAGTTCAGGCTGGTCGTTGCGCGCGAACCACCAGGCAAGGCTGCCGAAGACCGCGGCGTCGGCGATGCGGTCACAGCTCGAGTCGAGCACCGCACCGAAGCGGCTGGACAGGCCTCCTGCCCGCGCGACCGCGCCGTCGACCATGTCGAGCATAACGAAGGCCCACACCAGCAGGGTTCCGGTGAAGAACCTGCCGTGGGTGAAGAAGATCAGAGCGGACGCCGTCGCCCCCACCGTGCCGATGATCGTGATCACGTCGGGCGTCACTCCCGCGTTGGCCAGCGAGCGACCCATCGGGTCGATCGCCTTGGAGATCGGGGCACGCAAGAGGTTCAGCACCGCACCACGATACCGAGCAGTTGTCCGCCGCACTCTTGTCGTGCGGTCTGTCGCGGGTGTCGAATGCCTTCAGGACGACAAGAGGTGGTCGGAAATGTCATCGAAGACAGCGACGAGGACACCCCACGCTCGACCGGGCGCCGAGCAGCCGCTGGACCCGGCCCGAATACGCAATGTCGCCCTGGTCGGGCACAGCGGGGTCGGCAAGACCACCCTGGTAGAGCAACTGCTGGTCCTGACCGGCGCCATCGGCCGGCCCGGCACGGTCGCCGACGGCACCACCGCCAGCGATTCCGATCCGGTCGAGTTCGCCCAGCAACGCTCGGTCTTTCTGGCCACCTTCCCGATCAAGGCCGGCGACGTCGTGGTGAATGTCATCGACACCCCCGGGTTCGCCGATTTCATCGGGGAGTTGCGCGCCGGGTTGCGTGCCGCCGACGCCGCACTGTTCGTGGTGTCAGCCGCGGACCAGCTCGATGAGACCACTCGGGCGCTGTGGGAGGAGTGCGCGGCCGTGGGGATGCCGCGCGCTGTGGTGGTCAACCGATTGGATGCGCCGCGGGCGGATCTGGCCTACACCCTGCAGTCCTGCCGGACGTCCTTCGGCGAGATCGGCGGCAATGCCGTGCTGCCGCTCTACCTGCCGTCCCCGGACGGCACCGAGTTGATCGACCTGCTTTCCAGCGAGGATCCGGCGCACGCCGCTGAACGTTCGGAACTCATCGAGGCGATCATCGCCGAGAGCGAGGACGAATCACTGCTCGATCGCTACCTCGGCGGCGACGCGATCGATCCGTCGGTGTTGATGGCGGATCTGCACACCGCCGTGGGGCTCGGGCATTTCCATCCGGTGGTCGCCGCCTGCGCCGGGACCGGGCTCGGACTGCCGGAACTGCTCCGGGTGATGGTCGAGGGGTTCGGCTCACCGTTGGAGCGGCGAGCGCCGATGGTCACCGGCATCGACGGGTCACCGGCTACCGAGCTGTCCTGCGACCCGTCCGGCCCGCTGGCCGCTGAGATCGTGCGTACCTGGGTCGACAGCTACCTGGGCCGGGTGTCGCTGATCCGGATGTTCTCCGGGACGATCACCGCCGACACCCCGCTGCACGTCTCGGGCCATGGAGCCGAATCCCGCGGACACCCCGACCACGATGCGGATTTCAAGAGCGCCACGCTGCTGTCCAGCACGCTGGAGCCGACCGACCTGATGGTTGCCGGCGACATCTGCGTGGTCGCGCGGCTGTCCAGCGCCGAGACCGGCGACACTATCTCCAGCCAGGATCAGCCGCTGCTCATCGAGCCCTGGGTGATGCCCGAGCCGCTGCTTCCACTCGCCGTGCGGGCGGCGAACCGCAATGACGAGGACGCTCTGGCCAAGTCGCTGTCCCGGGTGGCGGCCACCGATCCCGGCCTGCGGATCGACCGCAACGCCCAGACCGGGCAGCTGGTGCTCTGGTGCCTGGGCGAGGCCCATGCCGACGTCGTGCTCACCCGGCTTCGTTCCAGCGGCGCCCAGATCGACACCGAACCCGTGCGGGTCGGATTGCTGGCCACCTTCGCGGGACCCGTGTCCGGACACGGCCGTCAGGTCAAGCAATCCGGTGGCCACGGGCAGTACGCCGTCTGCGACATAGACATCACCCCGTTGCCCCGCGGATCCGGGGTGGAATTCGCGGACAAGGTGGTCGGCGGGGCCGTCCCCAGCCAGTACATCTCCTCGGTCGAGAAGGGCGCCCGGGCGCAGTTGGCGCTGGGTATCAACGGTTCGGTGCCGGTGACCGACGTGCGCGTGACCCTCACCGACGGCAAGTCGCACAGCGTCGACTCCTCCGACGCCGCTTTCCAGGCAGCCGCGGCGCTGGCGATCCGGGATGCAGCGACCCGGGGTGCCGTCGTCCTGCTCGAGCCGATCGATGACGTCGAGATCGTGGTTGGCGACGAGCACATCGGTTCGATCCTGTCGGACCTTTCGGGACGCCGCGCCCGGGTGACTGGCACCGAACCGCTGGACTCCAACCGGCCGGGCAGCCGAAGCATCATCCACTGCGAGATTCCGGCGGTGGAGCTGTTGCGCTATCCGTACACGTTGCGTTCGCTGACCGGCGGCGCGGGGACCTTCCGGCGTTCCTACCTGCGCCACGACCCGGCGCCACCCGCGGTCGCCGCGGCGCTGACGGGCTGAACAGCCGCAGCGCAGTAACCCACCGGACACCTTCTCGTTACTCCAGTACCTACCCAGGAGTAACCGGAGGGCGTTCCATGTCTGAGCGGGCCCGCGATGCGTTCACGTCGCCCAAGCACGCGGCTCTGCACGTTCCCACGCCGGGACCGGCCGTCCCCGGCTGGGCGGCCCGCAGCGCCCTGGCGCTCGGCGTCGCGGTCGGGCTCGGTCTGCTGACCACCGCGAGCGGCGCGATGACGTCGGCGCCGCGTCGGGCACCGGCCGTGTCCTCCCACGCTGCGCAGCCCGCAGAGAAGACGGTGACTACCCTCGCCGACCTGTCGCACGGCGCTCCGCCGGGCGCGAAGTTGCTCACCGCCTCGCCGGTCCACGTCGGCAAGCCCGTCCCAGCGACGCCGACGGTGATCTCGGGGCTGGCCGCCAACGGCATTCCCAACGTCGCCCTGAACGCCTATCGCGCTGCCGCTGCGCGGATGGCCTCGGCCGAACCCTCCTGCGGGATCGGCTGGCCCCTGCTCGCGGGGATCGGTCGGGTCGAGTCGAACCACGGGCAGTACGGCGGTGCCACCCTGCTGCCGAACGGAACCTCGACGATCCCGATCATCGGTGAAGCACTCGACGGGGTGAAATGGGACTACATCACCGATACCGACGGCGGCCGGCTCGACGGCGATCCGGTGTTTGACCACGCGGTCGGCCCGATGCAGTTCATCCCGTCCACCTGGGCCATTTATGGCGCTGATGCCGACGGCGACGGCGTTGCGAACCCGTTCGACATCAATGATGCCGCGCTGGCCGCCGCACGTTACCTGTGCGCGGCCGGTGGAGACCTGCGAACGGCGGCCGGCCAGCAGCGCGCGGTGCTCGCCTACAACCATTCGGATGAGTACCTGGCGCTGGTGCTTGCGACCGCGGCCGCCTACGCCTCGGGTGTCCCGGTGTCAGGCCCGATCACCGGCGTCACGAGCGGTGCCCTTCCCCCGGTGGGCGGCGGGTTCCTTCCGTTCCTTCCGCCGGTCAACCCCGGCGGCCTCTACGGAGCGCCAACGCAGCACACCACGGCGGCACCCCCAACTCAGCACGGCGGTGCCGTTGCCCAAAGCACCGGCGCCGCGGCAACGCGTCCAACCCGCACTGGCCCGGGCACCGCCTCGACGGGGCCGGGCACCGGCTCGACGGGGCCGGGCACCGGCTCGACGGGCAGCACCAACTCTGGATCGACCCCTAAGCCCGGCCAGACCTCTGCAACTCCGGCACCGAGCCCGAGCGCCTCGGCAGTGCCGGGCCTGCCGGTATCACCGCGTCCGCCCGCACCGGTCTCCCCCATCGTGCCGAGCCCGCTCTGCGCGATCACCAGCGCGCTCGGCACCCTCATCCAGGTGCCCTGCCCGACCCCGACGCCGACCGGTATGCCCAAGTAGCGTCATGACGCCACCGGGGCATACCAACCGCAGCTAGGGGAGAAGTCAGCTAGGACAACGCTGCTAGGACCAAGCCTCGGCGAGCAGCGCGCGGGTCTCGGCGAGCAACTGCGGAAGCACCCGGGTCTGGCCGACGATCGGCATGAAGTTCATGTCGCCACCCCAGCGCGGGACGATGTGCTGGTGCAGATGCGCCGCGATCCCGGCTCCGCCCACGGCGCCCTGATTGATGCCGATGTTGAAGCCCTGCGGTCCGGCTGCCAGCCGCAGCGCCGTCATCGCCCGCTGGACGAACCGCGACATCTCCACGGCTTCCTCGGCGCTCAGTTCGGTGTAGTCGGCGATATGCCGGTACGGCACCACCATCAGATGCCCGGGATTGTACGGGTAGAGGTTGAGCACGGCATAGACCAGGTCACCGCGCGCGACGACCAGGGCGTCGGCGTCCTCACGCGACGGGATATCACAGAACGGGCAGTGGTGCTCTGCGTCGGAGGGCGGCTTGCCCTCTCCCCCGATGTAGACCATCCGGTGCGGCGTCCACAGGCGTTGAAAGGCGTCGGGGACGGCAGCGAAGTCGAAGCTGTCCTCGATGCGGGCAGCCTCGCCTGCCAGCTGGCCCGCGGCGTCCTCACCCACTAGCCGAAGTCCGCGACGGACGGCGAGTGGTTGGCCCGCCGGGCGACGAAGGCCGCGATCTCTTCCACGGCCTGCTCCACCGGTACCCCGTTGCGCTGCTCGCCGTCGCGGTAGCGGAAGGACACCGCGCCGTTGTCCTGGTCCTGGGCACCGGCGATCAGCATGAACGGGACCTTCGACTGCTGGGCCGTCCGGATCTTCTTCTGCATCCGGTCAGAGCTCGAGTCCACTTCGACCCGGATGCGTTTGGCCTTGAGCTTGTTGGCGATCTCGAACAGGTAATCGGTCTGCTCGTCGGTCACCGGGATAGCGATCACCTGGACCGGGGAGAGCCACGCGGGAAACGCGCCCGCGTAGTGCTCGGTGAGCACGCCGATGAATCGCTCGACGGATCCGAACAGTGCGCGGTGAATCATCACCGGCTGGTGGCGCTCGCCGTCGGCACCGGTGTATTCCAGCCCGAAGCGCTTTGGCTGCTGGAAGTCGACCTGGATGGTGGACATCTGCCAGGTGCGCCCGATGGCATCGCGCGCCTGCACTGAGATCTTGGGGCCGTAGTACGCCGCTCCGCCGGGATCGGGAACCAGCTTGAGCCCGGACTGCACGGCCGCCTCTCGCAGCGCCTCGGTGGCTTCCTCCCATTCGGCCGGATCGCCGATGAACTTCGGCGAGTCGTCGCGAGTCGACAGTTCGAGGTAAAAGTCGTCCAGGCCGTAATCGCGCAATAGATCGATGACGAAGTCGAGCAGGTTCTTCAGCTCGCCACCCATCTGCTCCTTCGCGCAGTAGATGTGCGAGTCGTCCTGGGTCATCCCGCGCACCCGGGTCAGGCCGTGCACGACACCGGACTTCTCGTAGCGATACACCGAACCGAACTCGAACAACCGCAGCGGCAGCTCGCGGTAGGAACGCCCGCGCGCCCGGAAGATCAGGTTGTGCATCGGGCAGTTCATGGCTTTGAGGTAGTAGTTGCTGCCCTCGAACTCCATCGGCGGGAACATCGCGTCGGCGTAGTAGGGCAGGTGCCCGGAGGTCTCGAAGAGGGTCTGCTTGGAGATGTGCGGTGTGTTGACGAACTCGTAGCCGGACTCCTCGTGACGGCGGCGGGAGTAGTCCTCCATCTCCTTGCGCAGCACGCCGCCCTTCGGGTGGAACACCGCCAGTCCCGAACCGAGTTCGTCGGGAAAGCTGAACAGATCCAGCTCGGCGCCGAGCTTGCGATGATCGCGCTTGGCCGCCTCTTCCAGCTGGCTCAGGTAGTTCTTGAGTGCTTCCTTGCTCGGCCAGGCTGTGCCGTAGATCCGCTGCAGCTGCTCGTTGGCCTGATCACCGCGCCAGTACGCCGCGGCGGTGCGCATCAGCTTGAAGGCCGGAATCCGCCGGGTGGTCGGCAGGTGCGGGCCGCGGCAGAGATCGGTCCAGGCCAGGGAGCCGTCCCGGTTGAGGTTGTCATACATCGTGAGCTGGCCACCGCCGACCTGGGAGGCTTCCTCGGCGTCGAGCTCGGTGGGAGTGTGGTTGCCCGACGCGTTGGCGTTGCCCTTCAGCCCGATCAGTTCGAGCTTGAACTTCTCATCCTTCAGCTCGATCCGCGCGTCGTCGTCGGACACCGCTCGCCGCGAGAACCGCTGCGCCGCTTTGATGATCTCGGTCATCTTCTTCTCGATCACCCCGAGATCCTCAGGAGTGAACGGTCGCTGCGGCAGGAAGTCGTAGTAGAAGCCGTTCTCGACCGGCGGGCCGATCCCAAGTTGGGTCTCGGGAAACAATTCCTGGACGGCCTGAGCCATCACGTGCGCGGTCGAGTGACGAAGCACCGCGAGGCCCTCGGGACTGTCGATGGCGACCGGCCGGACCTCATCCGCTGCATCAAGGGGCACGTCCAGGTCACGCAGGACCCCGGCGGAGTCACGCACGACGACGGCTCCGGACGGTCCGTTGAGGTCGACGCCGGCGGCTTCCAGAGCGGCCCGGGGGGTAGTGCCGGCGGCCACCGTCAGGCTCGGCTGCAGGGCCGGCTGAACATCGGGCGGGGACACGGCACTGGACACGAAGGACTCCTTGTTCTGCAGGTCGGGGCCGAAACGGCCTTCCACCTGCATGCTAGTGCGGTGCGACTTCCCCTCCGACGCAATATCCGGCCGAGCGCCGCGATCCTCACCACGGCAGTGGCGGCGCTTGCCCTGACCGGCGGCTGCGGCTCGAAGCGCCCAGCAGCCGTCACCGCGACGAGTGCCAGCCAACGCGCTCAGACCGCGGCGCCGACGCTGGCGGCATCCGGCGGCCATACCTCAGCGGCGACGGCGTCGCGTCACGCGGAACCGCCCGGCCGGGTGACGCTGGCCTTCGCCGGCGACGTGCACTTCGCCGGCCGAACCGCGAGCAGGCTGGCCACCGATCCGGCAACGGCGTTCGGCCCGTCCGCCGCGGCGCTGTCGCGGGCCGATCTCACGATGGTCAACCTGGAGACCGCCATCTCGGTGGGCGGGACCCCGCAGCCCAAGAGCGTCACCTTCTCGGCCCCGCCATCGGCCTTCACCGCATTGCGTGACGCCGGGGTGGACCTGGCCACGATGGCGAACAACCACGGAGCCGATTACGGAGCCGGCGGGCTACGCCAGACGCTGGCTGCCATCAGCGCGAGCAAGTTCCCGGTGGTCGGTATCGGAGCTGACGCCGCGGCGGCCTACGCGCCGTACTACACGACGATCAACGGGGTGCGGCTGGCGATCCTGGCAGCCAGCCAGGTACAGGACGAGACGCTGGCGAATTTCTCGGCCGGCCCGAGCACGCCCGGCATCGCCAACGCCTACTCCGATCAACTGATTGCCGGGGTGCGGGCCGCGAAGGCGAGAGCCGACGTCGTGGTGGTCTACGTCCACTGGGGAACCGAATACGAATCGTGCCCGAACGATGATCAGCGGCGGCTGGCAGACAACCTTGCCGCCGCCGGTGCGACCGCCGTGGTCGGCACCCACGCGCACGTCCTGCAGGGAGCGGGCTGGCGCGCCGACGGCCGCTACGTCGCCTACGGGCTGGGCAACTACTTCTGGTGGCGATCGTTCGGCAATGCTCAGGACGACAACGGCGTTCTAAGCCTCACGGTGGCACCGAACCGGGTGCTCTCAGCGACCTTCGACCCGTCCAGCCTGGACAGCCGGGGCATCGGGGTACCTGCGACCGGCTCGACCAGGCAGCGCATCCTGGCCGAATGGAATCAGGTGCGCCAGTGCACCGGCCTGGCTGCCACGCCTCGCTGACGCTGCTGGACGCTAGAGCGCGGTAGCGATCGGGACACCGGGCCGGTAGGCCAGGTGCAGGTAACTCGGCGCTTGCAGGACGCACAGGTCTGCCTTGTTCCCCGGTGCGATCACCCCGATGTCGGCTCGGCGCAGGGCCATCGCGCCACCTGCCGTGGCCGCCCACAGCGCCTCGGCCGGCGTCAGCTTCATCTCCCGGACAGCCAGCGCGATCATCAGCGGCATCGAGGAGCTGTAGCAGGTGCCGGGGTTGCAGTCCGTGGCGATCGCGACCCGCACCCCGGCATCGAGCAGGGCACGGCCGTCCGGATAGGGCGAGCGGGTCGCGAACTCGACGCCGGGCAGCAGGGTCGCCACGGTGTCGCTGCCGGCCAGCGCCTCGATGTCCGACGCGCTCAGATAGGTGCAATGATCCACGCTCGCGGCGGCCAGTTCGACCGCCAGCTGCACGCCCGGACCGTGCCCGAGCTGATTACCGTGCACCCGCAGCTCCAGGCCGGCACGGCGACCGGCCTCAAGCACCGCCCGGGACTCCTCAGCATCGAAGGCATGCCGGCTTGCCGGTTCGCAGAACACGTCGATCCAGCGAGCCAGCGGTGCGCATTCCGCCAGCATCGGCCCGCAGAGCAAACGGACGTACTCCTCGCGTGCGATTCCGGCGGGCACCACATGGGCGCCCAGGAACGTCGTCTCGGGGCTGAACTCACCGGCCAGGCGAAGCGCCCGCGCCTCATCGGCCACGGTCAGGCCATAACCGCTCTTGATCTCGACGGTCGTGGTTCCCTGCGCGCGCATCTCCTGGATCCGGGCACCGATCAGCGCCCGCAACCGATCATCGGCAGCCGCTCTCGTGGCAGCGACCGTGGTGGCGATGCCGCCGCCGTCATAGGGCGTGCCTGACATCCGCGCGGCGAACTCGGCGGACCGGTCGCCGTCGAATACCAGATGTGAGTGGGAGTCGACGAACCCCGGGACCACCGCCCGTCCGCCCAGATCGCGCACCTCATCGGCCGCTGGAGCAGCCGTTGCCTCGCCCACCCAGGCGATCCGGTCGCCCTCGATCACGGCGGCGGCGTCGCTCAGCAGACCGAGGGCGCTGCCGTCACCGCAACGCGGGTCATTGGTGACCAGCTCAGAGATGCCGGTGAGAAGCAGCGCGCTCATCAGGCGGCCGACCAGAGCGGGGTGATCGCACTGTGCAGCAGGGCTCCGACGTCGCCGAGTCGATGCCGGCCGTCCTGCACCACGAACTGGCCGTCGATGACGACGGTGTGCACGTCGGCGGCCGTGGCGCAGAGCATGAGCTGATCGGGCGCGCTGCCGGCCGTTCGCGGGGTATCGGTGCGGACCGCCACCAGATCCGCGCGCTGCCCCACTTCTATGCGGCCCGCGTCGGGCCATCCGATCCCGGCGTGACCAGTCATCGCCTCCATCAGCTCGGCCGGTGTGAACCGCCCCCGGTGCCGGCTGGCCAGCCGCTCGTGGGCCTCCATCGATCGCGCCTCCCCGAGCAGGTCGATCGTGGCGTGCTGATCGCTGCCCAAGCTCAGCGGCGACCCGGCATCGCGCAGCGCCCTGGCAGGCCCGATCCCGTCGGCCAGATCCTGCTCGGTCGTCGGGCAGATGCACGCGGTGGTACCGGAGTCACCCAGCAGCGCGATGTCCTTCACGCTGAGATGAGTCGCGTGCACGGCGGTAGTCCGCGCGGACAGCACGCCTTCGGTGGCAAGCAGCTCAGTCGGCGTCAGGCCGTAATAAGCCAGGCACGCCTCGTTCTCGGCGGGCTGTTCCGACAGGTGCACGTGCAACGGCCGGCCCGCCTCCAGGTCTGCGGTGGCGAAGTCGCGGACGCCTGCCAGGAACTCGCGCGGAACCGCCCGTACCGAATGGATCGCGGCGCCGACCCGCATGCCCTCAGACGGCCGGAGCGCCTTCACCCGCGCCTGCCAGGAAGCCACGTCACCGTCTGAGAAGCGCAGCTGCACCGAATCCAGTGGCAGGTGCCCTCCCGAATCCAGGCCACCGGCCAGGTAGCAGGTATCCAGCAGCGTGAGTCGGACGCCGGCCTCGGCCGCAGCCTGTCGCAGCGCTTCGGCCATCGCATTCGGGTCGCTGTACTCCACGCCTGACGGGGCGTGGTGCAGGTAGTGGAACTCGCCGACCGCGGTGATGCCGGCCAGGGCCATCTCGGCATAGGTCGCGCGAGCCAGGGCGAGGTAGCCGTCCGGATCGAGCCTGGCGGCGATCGCATACATCCGCTCCCGCCAGGTCCAGAAAGTGCCGCCGGAATCGTGGGTTCTGCCCCGCAACGCGCGATGAAAGGCGTGGCTGTGCGCATTGGCGAAGCCCGGCAGCACCACTCCGGGCAACCTGATCGCCTCACCCGGGACCGTGTTCGGCGTGACCCCGGCGAACCGGCCGTCCTCGATCTCGATGGTGACGTCATCGGCGATGCCGTCGGCGAGCCAGGCGTGCGATGCGAAGAGCCTCATCCGGCCAGCTCCTGCACCGTCCGGGCCAGCGCGTCGACGCCTTCCAGGCAGTCCGACAGCTCGGCGTACTCCTCCGGTGAATGCGAGATCCCGGTCGGGTTGCGCACATAGAGCATCGCCGTCTCGATTCCCGCGTTGGCAAGGATGCCGGCATCGTGACCGGCACCGGTCGGCAGCAGCGGCGCCTCGTCGAGCAACTTCGACAGACGGCGGGTGAGACCTGGGGAGAAGAACGTCTCATCCGTCCAGGACTCCTGGACGAATTGCCCGTCGTGGCGTGCCACGACATCGCCGAACGCATCGACCAGAGCCCGCACGTGCTCGGCGTCCGCGCCCCGGGCATCCAGCCAGCCGGTCACCGAACTCGGTATCGCGTTCACACCGTTCGGCCGCACCTGCAGCTTGCCGCAGGTCGCAAGCACCTCACCCTGCTCGGCCAGCGCGCGAGCCGTCTGCAGGATCGTGGCCAGCGAGAGCATCGGGTCGTGACGGTCGGCCAGGCGCGTCGTGCCGGCGTGATTGCCTTGCCCCGCAAGGTCGAACCGCCACCGGCCATGTGGCCAGATCGACGTTCCGACGGCGACCGGACGGCCGAGATCTATCAATCTCCGGCCCTGCTCGACATGCAGTTCGACGAACGTCCCGATCCGGCGCAAGGTCTGCTCATCGCGTCCCAGGTCCTCCGGACGGCCGCCTGCCGAGGTGATCGCCTCCGCCATCGAGATGCCGTCGGCGTCGGTCAGTGATCGGGCGCGGTCGGCATCGAGTGCTCCGGTGATCAGCCGGGAGCCGGCGCAGGCGATCCCGAATCGGGCGCCCTCCTCATCGCCGAACTGCGCGACCGCTATCGGCCGGGACGGGGAAAAGCCCTCGTGCCGTAAGACATCCAGCGCCGCGAAGGAGGACGCGACACCCAGCGGGCCGTCGAAGGCCCCGCCGTCGGGCACCGAATCCAGATGCGAGCCGATCACCAGGCCGGAGTTGCCGGCCGCCACGGCCGCATCCGGATTCCCCCACCACGCCCACTGGTTTCCCGCGCGGTCGGTGCTCAGATCCAGCCCGCGCGCCGCCGCCTCGCCGGCGAACCACTCGCGCAGCGTCAGGTCCTCCCTCGTCCAGGCATAGCGCCGGTATCCACCGGTGCCCGGGTCGCGCCCGATCGGTTCCAGCTGCGACCAGAGCCGTCCGAACGATTCAGCGCCTACCGACACGGCGTCAGTCCTGTGCCATCGGCACCGAGACGCCACCCGTGGGGTGCTGCCCCAGTGCGCGGCTGTCCGACGCGTCGCCGGAGTCGATGTGCCTGATGACGCCCATGCCGGGATCGTTGGTCAGGACCCGCTCGATCTTCTGACGCGCAAGCTCGGTGCCGTCGGCCACCGTGACCTGACCGGCGTGCAGCGAGCGCCCGATGCCCACCCCGCCGCCGTGGTGGATCGACACCCAGCTTGCGCCGGATGCGGTGTTCACCAGCGCGTTGAGCAGTGGCCAGTCGGCGATCGCGTCGGACCCGTCCGCCATCGATTCGGTCTCGCGGTACGGCGAGGCCACCGACCCGCAGTCCAGGTGATCGCGGCCGATGACGACGGGTGCCGAGAGCTCGCCCGAGGCGACCATGTCGTTGAACCTCACCCCTGCCTTGTCTCGCTCGCCGTAGCCCAGCCAGCAGATTCGCGCGGGAAGACCCTGGAACGCGACGCGATCCTGGGCCGCCCGAATCCAGCGGTGCAAGTGGTCGTTGTCCGGGAAGAGATCGAGCACGGCCTCGTCGGTAGCCCGGATGTCCTTCGGATCACCGGACAGCGCGGCCCACCGGAACGGGCCCTTTCCCTCGGTGAACAAAGGACGAATGTAGGCCGGTACGAAACCAGGGAAGGCGAATGCGCGATCGAAACCACCCTGGCGTGCCTCGTCGCGGATGGAGTTGCCGTAGTCGAAGACCTCGGCGCCGGCGTCCAGGAATCCCACCATGGCCTCGACGTGCTTGGCCATCGAGGCGCGCGCGCGATCGGTGAACTCCTCCGGCTTGCGCTCGGCATAGTCATGCCAGTCGGCTAGTTCCACACCCTCGGGCAGGTAGGACAGCGGGTCGTGGGCGGAGGTCTGGTCGGTGACGATGTCGACCTCGACACCGCGCCGCAGGAGTTCGGGCAGCACCGTCGCACAGTTGCCGACCAGCCCGACCGACAGGCCGCGGCGATCGCGCTTGGCCTGCAGGCAGCGGTTCACCGCGTCGTCGAGATCCTCGGCCAGTTCGTCGAGGTAACGGTGCTCGACCCGGCGCTGCAGCCGGCTGGGATCGACGTCGATGACCAGGCACACGCCGCCGTTCAGCGTTACCGCCAGCGGCTGGGCGCCACCCATCCCGCCGGCACCGCCCGTCACGGTCAGGGTGCCGGCCAGGCTGCCGTTGAATCGCTTCGCGGCGACGGCGGCGAACGTCTCGTAAGTGCCTTGCAGGATGCCCTGGGTGCCGATGTAGATCCAGGAACCGGCGGTCATCTGGCCGTACATCGTCAGGCCGAGCTGCTCCAGCCTGCGGAACTCGGGCCAGTTGGCCCAGTCCGGCACCAGGTTGGAGTTCGCGATCAGCACTCGCGGCGCCCACTCGTGGGTGCGCATCACGCCGACCGGCTTGCCCGACTGGACCAGCATCGTCTCGTCGTCCTTGAGCGTGGTCAGGGTACGAACCATCGCGTCGAATGATGCCCAGCTGCGGGCAGCACGGCCGGTGCCGCCGTAGACGACCAGATCGTCGGGCCGCTCGGCAACCTCGGGATCGAGATTGTTCATCAGCATCCGCAAGGGAGCTTCGGTCTGCCAGGAGCCGGCGGTGAGGGTGTTACCGCGGGGCGAGCGGACGGGACGAGCGCCTTCCATGGAAATTCCTTTCAACGAAACGATTCTCTGACGATGACTGCCACTCAGCGCAGCGGGCCGGTAACCGACTCCGCGGCGAGGACGGCACGGCCGGACAGCACGTACTGCACGGCATGTTCGATCTCGGGCGCGAGGAAGCGATCGGTCGCCGGAGCGGCAACCTGCTCGCGGATGCCCCGCAGCACCGCCGCCGTTGCGGGTGCGGGCTCGAGCGGGGCGCGCAGATCCAGCGCCCGTGCCGCGGTGAGCAGCTCGATCGCCAGCACCCGGCCGAGCCCGTCGACTGCGCGGCGGAGCTTGCGCGCCGCGGACCAGCCCATCGAGACGTGGTCCTCCTGCATCGCACTGGACGGGATGGAGTCCACCGAGGCCGGCGCCGCCAGCCTCTTGAGCTCGGAGACGATGGCTGCCTGGGTGTACTGGGCGATCATGTGACCGGAATCGACGCCGGGGTCATCGGCGAGAAACGGCGGCAGGCCCTGGCTGCGCGCGGCGTCGAGGAACCGGTCGGTCCGTCGCTCGGCGATCGAGGCCAGGTCGGCAACGGCGATCGCGAGGAAGTCCAGGACGTAGGCGATCGGAGCCCCGTGGAAGTTGCCGTTGCTCTCGACCCGGCCGTCCAGGGTGACCACCGGATTGTCGATCGCGCTGGCAAGCTCGCGGGCGGCGACCAGCTCCGCGTGCGCGACCGTGTCCCGCACGGCACCGTGCACCTGCGGTGAGCAGCGCAGCGAGTACGCGTCCTGCACCCGCGTGCAGCCCGGGCCGCGATGGCTCTGCATGATCGCCGAGTCGGCAAGCAGTGCCCGCAGGTTCGCCGCGCTGTCCGCCTGGCCGGGATGTGGCCGCAGCGCCTGCAGATCAGCGGCGAAGACGGCATCGGTGCCCAGCAGTGCCTCGACGCTCATCGCCGCGGTCAGATCGGCGGTGCGGAGCAGTCGCGCGAGATCGGCCAGTGCCAGCAGCAACATTCCGAGCATGCCGTCGGTGCCGTTGATGAGCGCGAGGCCCTCCTTCTCCTCCAGCACGATCGGTGCGATACCGGCGGCGGCGAGCGCCTCGGCGGCCGGGCGCAGCACGCCCTCGGCGTCGCGCACCGGCCCTTCTCCCATCGCGGCGAGGGCGCAGTGGGCCAGCGGCGCGAGGTCACCGGAGCAGCCGAGCGACCCGTATTCGTGCACGACGGGCGTGATCCCGGCACTGAGCAGCTGGGCGTAGCTGTTCGCGGTTGCCAGCCGGACGCCGGTACGTCCAGTTGCCAGCGTGGACAGCCTCAGCAGCATCAGGGCCCGCACCACCTCTCGCTCGACCTCCGGACCGGACCCCGCGGCGTGTGAGCGGATCAGGCTGCGCTGCAACTGCGCGCGCATCGCGGTCGGGATGTGCCGGTTGGCGAGCGCACCGAAGCCGGTCGAGACGCCGTAGTGAGGCTCGACGTCATCGGCGAGTGCGGCGATGACCTTGCGACTGGCCGTGATCTCCTGCCTGGCCCCCTCGGACAGGGCGACCGGCCGGCCAC
Organism: Pseudonocardiales bacterium; assembly: GCA_030840285.1. Taxonomy (GTDB): domain Bacteria; phylum Actinomycetota; class Actinomycetes; order Mycobacteriales; family Jatrophihabitantaceae; genus Jatrophihabitans_A. Next base: position 11,131 of record JAVEES010000091.1, on the reverse strand, counting down.
CACGGGCGACCGCGACAACATCTTCGGGCGAAAGTGGGCCGGTACCGACCATGACGTTCTGCATGCCCTCATCCGACACCCGGCGCCAAGGCTCGCGCTACCGTATACGGACACTTCCTGTCTGGGATACCAGACACTTCGACGTGAGGACCGGACGGCCGATGGCGCAGGTACCAGCAGCCAGCCAGGTGCTCGCCATCCTGCGCTACCTGGCGCGGCAGTCCGGGCCGGTGGGCGCCGCCAGCCTGGTGCGCGATCTAGGGCTGCCTCGCTCGAGCGTCTATCACCTGCTCGCGACCCTGGTCGATGAGGGCTTCGTCGTGCACCTACCCGAGGAACGCCGCTACGGTCTGGGCCTGAGCGCCTACGAACTCGGCACCGGCTACAGCCGCCAGGTGCCCCTTCAGCGGCTGGCTCGGGTCCCGCTCGCCAGCCTCGTGGACCGGATCGGGCAGAGCGCCCACCTGGCCGTCCTGCACGGCAGGGAGGTGGTCTACGTCATCGAGGAGAGGGCGCCGGGGCGGCCGCCGCTGGTCACCGACGTCGGAGTGCGGCTGCCGGCCCAGCTGACCGCGAGCGGGCGGGCCATGCTGGCCGCGCTGCCGGCCGCTCAGGTCCGCGCGCTGTTCCCAGATCCGGACGCCTTCGTCATGCGCAACGACCGTGGCCCGAGTTCGGCGTCGGCCCTGCGCCAGTTGCTCGTCGAGGTGCGCCGTCGCGGGCACGCCGACGAGAACGGCGAGATCACCGAGGGATTCGCCTCGGTCGCGGCCGCGGTCCTGGATCACGCCGGTCACCCGGTCGCCAGCGTGGCGGTGACCTTTCGCGATGACGAGGTCGGCGCCGAGCGGCGTGCCTACCTAGCCGGCCACGTCGCTCGAACCGCCGGCGTCCTCAGCCGGCGCATCGGCGGCTGACGGCGCGGTTCTCAGCTGTGGCGCGTCCAGCCTGATCGGCCTGCCGGGCGGCTGGCCATCCAGTCGCGCCGCGGAATCCAGCGCCCAGTCGCACAGTTCAGCGACCGCGATGCCGTGCGGCGGCGCGGATCGCACCGGTGCCACGGTCGCTACCGCACGGCGCAGCAGCGAAGCCGCGCCCGCCGGATTGCCCCGTGCCGCATGCGTGATGCCCACCGCAAGCTGCGCAAGCCCTTTCCACAACGGGCGGCTGGCCTGCTCGCCGGACTTCCAGGCGTCCTCGAAAACCTCATGAGCCTGAAATGGCCTGCCGTCATCGAGCAGGCTCTGAGCCAGTGCCACGGTCTGTTCAGCGGACCGGACGACTCCTTCGGGCAACCGGGCAACGCCGGCAGCCCCGTACGGGAGTGGCCTGCCCAGAGCGTCACGCGGCCGGGAGTTGCGAGCCCTGCCTGCCCCGTCGCGATCCCGCTCGACTCGAGTTCGGCCGTCGGTGCGCTCGCTGGAACCATGATCGTCGGGATGGGCCACCGCCCCAGTCTGCTCCTGGGACCTGGAGTTCTGCCCGGCCGGCAGAGATCGGGCTAGAGTGAAGCTACCGAGGACTCCTCATCGCTGACGTCCGGTCAGCCTCGCCCGCGGCGATCAACGTCATCATCAGACCCGCTCGATCGGGCCCCATCGGGAATCGACGCTCCGCCTGAGCACCTCACGGATAACGCGTTTGTTACCCAACACCGGAAAGGGTGTCGCAATGACTCGCACGCTGTCGCAGGAGGTCCTCGAGGTCCTCGAAGAACCGCGTACTGCCGAAGGTCCGGTCAGCCTGGCCTACCTGGCGCGCAGGTTCGGCGTCAGCTCGGCGTTGATGGCGTCCTGCGCCCAGCAGCTGGTCGCCAGTGGTTCCGCCGAACCGACGATGGCAAGCCGCCGCGGCGTCCTGGCCATCCAGGGTCTGCTTCGCCACAAGTCGGCCGTGGCCACTCAACCCGAGAGCTGAGCTGTCCGCGTCATTGCCATCGCCGTGACGCCTCATCGAGCGCTCTGGCTCAGCCGTTGCTCTGCCGCTGCCAGCGGCGGGCCGTCCACCGCGCAGTTCAGCCGCCGAGCCTTGGACAACGGTGCTGCCAGGCGCTCCTGGGTCCCGGCCGTAGGGACGGCGGGTGCGAGCCTGATGGTGATTGCCGCCAGCACCGAACCGGCCACCAGCAGTGCCGCCGTAACGACGAGTGACAGCCGGAAACCGTGCGTGAACGCGGCCGGGTCGGCATAGCTGCGGCCCGATAACCCGGTGACAGCGGGAAGCGCCGCCACAGCGAGCAGGCCGGCGGCCCTGGCGACCGCGTTGTTCACGCCGGAGGCGACCCCCGCGCGCTCGGTGCTGACAGCAGCCAGCACCGTTGCCGTCAACGGAGCCACCAGCATCGCCAGGCCGAAGCCGAGCACCAGCACAGCCGGCAACACGTCCGTCAGGTAGCTCGCACCTGGCCCGATCCGCAGCATCAGCAGGGCGGCAACGGCGCAGATCAACGGCCCGAACGTCATCGGCAGGGTAGGGCCGATGCGTTGCGACAGCGCGCCAAAGCGCGCCGAGAGCAGGAACATCACCACGGTGACCGGCAGCAGCGCCGTGCCCGCCTTGAGCGGGCTGAATCCGGCTGACACCTGAAGCTGGACCGCCAGGAGGAAGAACATCCCACCAAAGGCGGCGTACACGACGAACGTCACCGCGTTCGCGGCGCTGAAGAGTCTCGAGGAAAAGATCGACAGCGGCAGCATCGGATGCGCTCGACGTCGCTCCACGAGCAGGAATGCTGCCAGCGCCAGGATCCCGGCGCCGCCGCTGAGCAGGACCGGCGGCGTCGCATTGCGCTCCGGCGCGGCGATGATCGCATAGGTGATTCCCGCGAGGCCCAGCGCGCTGAGTGCCGCGCCCGGCACGTCCACCCGCCCGCTCGCCGACGGATCGCGCGTTTCTGGGACGTGGCGCTGCGCGAGGATCACGACGGCGATCGCCAGCGGTGCGTTGATCAGGAACACCCAGCGCCAGGACGCGGCCTGGATGAGCCAGCCGCCGAGGAAGGGGCCGGCCGCGGTGGCGATGCCGCCGAAGGCCGACCAGGCTCCGATCGCCCGCGCGCGATCATCGGGATGGAAGCTCGCCTGGATCATGGCGAGGCTGCCCGGAGTCAGCAGCGCACCGCCGGCACCCTGCAGGACGCGCGCTGCGACCAGCCACCCCACTGAGGGAGCCAGACCGCACAGCACGGAAGCGGTCGCGAACCACACGACTCCGATCACGAACACGCGCCGGCGCCCGTAGCGGTCACCGAGCGAACCACCGAGCAGGATCAGCGACGCCAGGGTGAGGGTGTATCCGGTGACGGCCCATTGCAGAGCACCGAAACTCGCGTCGAAATCGCGGCCGATCGCGGGCAGCGCCACGTTGACCACGGTCGCGTCGATGCCGGCCAGGCCGGAGCCGAGGATGGCGGCGAGCAGCACCCAGCGCCCGGCGGCAGATCGCATCCTGATGCCGCCTGACCCGTCGGTACTCAGGCCGGCTTGAGCGGTCATGCCGCCTCGCAGGTCCACGTTGTCTCCGAGCGAGCGGACCGGCCGATCCACCCGCGGAGCCCACGCTAGAGGCGCGACTCGGCAGCGGCAAGCCATCGCCAGGCCGCCTGTGCGCATCGGTGTGACAGGCTCGTGGGCATGAAGGTCCTCGCGCTGTCGGACACCCACGCGCCGCGAAGATGGAAGGCATGCCCGCCAGTGTTGGAGAAGTATCTGGCGGACGCGGACGTCATCCTGCATGCCGGTGACGTGTGCACGCCAGACGTCTTGCAGGAACTCTCGCGCTGGGCTCCGGTTCATGCGGTGCTGGGCAACAACGATGGTGCCGATGTGGCGGCCTGGGGTGCGCCCGAGATCCTCAAGATCGAGTTGGCCGGGCTGAGCGTGGCGATGATCCACGACAGCGGCCCCAGCGCCGGGCGGGCGGTCAGGTTGCGGCGCCGGTTTCCCGAGGCGGGGCTTGTCGTGTTCGGCCACTCGCACATTCCGCTGAGCGAGACCCACGACGGTCAGCGCATCTTCAACCCGGGATCGCCCACCGATCCTCGACGCCAGCCTCGCGGAACGATCGGCCTGCTCGAGATCCGCGCCGGACGCCTGGTCGAATGCCGCATTGTTCCGGTCACCTGAACCATCTTGCCTGCTGAGCGCGACGGGGGCCGACGAGCGCTCAACATCGCTGGGTAGGGTCGGACGATGACCGACGTACGCACGCGCAAGCCTCGCACTCCCCTGTCGAGCACGGTCCTTTCACGACAACGCCTATCGGACTCGCTGGTGCGGATCGTGCTGGCCGGCGGTGAACTCGGCCGACTCGCGACCGGACCGATCAACGATTACACCGACGCCTACGTCAAACTGCTCTTCCTGCACCCGGACGCCGACTATGACCGCCCGTTGGATCTCGACGCGATCCGTGCAAGCCACCCTGCCGAACACTGGCCGCGGCTGCGGACCTACACCGTCCGAGACTGGAACGCCGAACGGGCCGAACTCACCCTTGACGTCGTGGTGCACGGAGACCAAGGACTGGCGGGCCCCTGGGCAGATCGGGCCGAGCCGGGCGAGGACGTCCTGCTGCTCGGACCAGGAGGTGGGTACGCGCCTGATCCGAGTGCGGACTGGCAGCTGCTCATCGGTGACGAGAGCGCGCTGCCTGCCATCGCTGTCGCGGCCAGCAGGTTGCCTGCCGATTCCACCGCCAAGATCTTCATCGAGGTGCACGGTGCCGCCGATGAGATCTCCCTCGACGTCCCGCCCGCAGCCGAGCTCAACTGGCTGCATCGTGGTGACAATCCGGTCGGCGTCCTGCTCGTCAGCGCGGTGACCGGCGCCGAGTGGCCGGCCGGGCGGGTGCATGCCTTCGTTCATGGCGAAGCCGGCGCGGTGAAGCAGCTAAGGAGATTCCTTCGCGTCGAGCGAGGTATTCCCGCGGCGGATCTGTCGATATCGGGCTACTGGCGCCTCGGTGCGGACGACGAGGCCTGGCGAGCGAGCAAGGCGGAATGGAACCGCCAGGTGGAGGCGGAGGAATCCGCGGCGGGCGCGGTCTGATCGCTGCTCCCCGATCCCGCGACGGTGCCGCACAAGGATCGCAGAAGTCGAATATGCCTTAGCCGAAAAGGGTTTGTCCCACCCAGCCGCCCGCCTCGACACCCGGGGGGATCGCGAACAGGCCGCTGCCGACGTGCTGAATGTATTCGTTGAGAGCATCGTTTCCGTTGCCGGCCAGGCTCGAGTTGATCCTGACGAATTGGCTTCGAGGGTCACGTTGATAGGCAAGGAAGAACAGGCCCGCGTCCAGCCGGCCGAGGGCATCCGTGCCGTCCACAAAGCTGTATCCGCGCCTCAGCAACGCTGCTCCCCCGTTTGAGGTGGGGTGCGCCAGCCGCACGTGGGCCTTCTCATCCACCACCGGCGCTCCCGATTCGTCCGTCGCCGTCAGGTCGATCGCCTCGAATTCGGCCTTGCCACCCAGCGGCGCCCCGGAACCCTTCAAGCGTCCGATGACACGTTCCTGCTCGGTCAGTGGCGTTGAATCCCACGGTTCGATAAGCATCCTGATGCGGCGGCTGACCAGGTAACTGCCGCCGACCATCCAGGACGGCCCGTCACCGGGTTGCACCCAGACCTGCTTATCCATCTCCGCCGCCTCCTCGGCCTTGAGGTTGGCCGTGCCGTCCTTGAAACCCATCAGGTTGCGCGGAGTCTGTTGGCTGGTCGAGGTCGAACTGGTGCGACCGAATCCCAGTTGTGAATAACGGATAGCCGCGCTGCCGCGGGCGATCCGGGCGAGGTTGCGGATCGCGTGCACCGCAACCTGCGGATCATCGGCGCAGGCCTGCACGCACAGGTCTCCGCCGCTGCGACGCGGATCCAGCGCATCGCCGGGAAAGCTGGGCAGGTCAGCGAACTGAGCCGGACGACGGGACGCCAGCCCGAACCGGTCCCTGCCCTCGGCGGTGCGGAACAGGCTGGTGCCGAAGCCGATCGTGAGGGTCAAGCCGGCGGCGGCAAGTCCGAGCGCCTCACCGGTGTCATCCGGCGGCGCGGCAGGATCGCCGGTGACCGCACCGGATCCCACGTCATGCCCGGCGCACATCGCCGCGGCCGCCGCCGTCCAGGACTTCAGCAGCGCGAGGAGTTCCGGTCGCGAGGTGGTGTTGACATCGAAGGCGGCAAAATGCAGCCGGTCCTGGGCGGGGGTGACGATCCCGGCCTGGTGCTCTCCGTAGAAGCTGACCGGCCAGCCACGTGCCTGGGTTGCATGCGAGCCGTGCGCGTCGCCCGCTGCCAGCGTGACGCCGGTGGCCGCACCCGCTCCGGCAGCGGCACCCGCTCCGAGCAGGCCGATCATCCGGCGACGGCTGATCCCGACAGGGCTCATGTGTCCGACACCACCGAGCTGATGGTGCCGAGCGGCTCGCTGATGCTGTCCACCTCGACGGCAAGCGCCCTTATCTCGTCCTGGCCTAGTGCGTTATAGGCGACGTACGGGCTGCCCGTGACATAGCCCTTCTGACCTGGGGCGCTGCGGTGGCTGTCGAGCAGTGCCAGCAACGTCGAGAACCGCTTGTCCAGCGTGGCGACCAGTTCAGGCCTGCGCTCGGCCAGCACCGGGCGAAGTGCGGTGTAGGCGTACTTGGATCCCTGGACATTGCCCGCGAAGTCGAGGAGATCGATGCGCGAATACCGCTCTTCCTCACCGGTGACCTTGGACTTGGCGACCTCGTCGAGCAACGACTTCGAACCGTTGGCCATGGTCAGCGGCGTGATGCTCACCTTCGCCACCACACCCTGAAGCTTCTTCGTGTTTGCCAGCAGGGCGTCGGCGACCGAGCCGCTCTTGCTGATGCCGTTCTTCTGGTACAGGTTCTGCTCCAGGCGGTGGAAACCGACGAAGGGTTCGGCGGCCGTCACGTCCTCGGCACGCATATCGATCAGCGGGTCGAGTTCGCCGAAGGATTCGGCAATCGGCTCGATGCGCTCGTAGTGCAGCCGCGCCGTCGGGTACAGCGAGCGGGCCCGCTGCACGTCGCCTGCCTTGACCGCGGCGGTCAGATCGGTGGTGGCGTCCACGAGCTCGGCGGTCTCGTGCTCGACATAGTCACGATAGGAGTGGACGGCCGCTGTGAGCCGGGGGTCGGTCGACGCGGCGGCAACCGCCTGCCCGCTCACGGCCAGTGTCGTCCGGATGCCGTCGCCGGCCATTCCGGGCTTGCACGCCAGCTGGTAACTGCCTGCCGCCAACTCGACGATCAGGTTGCGTTTGGTGGCCGGCCCGACGTTCTCCACCTCGCCGAGAACCCGATCACCGGCCGCGTAGAGGTAGACCTCGGTCACCTGCGCACCGGTGTTGTGCACCTCGAACGTGTGGCGACCGGCCGGTAGCTCGGTTTTCGCGACATCACATGTCTTGTCGCCGGCCTGCACTGCGATGGTCGAGGCGACCGTGCCGGTTGTCGTAGCGGAGCGGTTCTTGGTGGACGAACATGCCGTGGCTGCCAGGGCAATCGCCGCCAGCGGCGCCGCCCACGTGATGGCTCGGCGGGCGGGAGCGGACATGGTGATTCTCCTTGAATCGGGACGAGTGGCATCGCGCCCCGTCCTGCGGTCGTGGATCAGAGTGGTGTGCTCAGCCGACGGAGACGCCGCTGTCCGCATGCACAGCCGCCGCCTTCGCCGGTGCCGGCTTACCCGCCAGGAGGAAGAGGGTCATCACCGTGACGAGGTAGGTCAGCCAGGCAACGGCCTGGACGAGCGTGGTCTGCGGCGAGAAGTTGAGGATTCCCTTCAGCAACGTGCCGTACCAGCTGCCGGGCGGAATCTGGTTGCTGACATCGAAGGCAAGGGTGTTGAGGCCGCCGATGACGCCGCCTTCCTGCAGATCGTGCACCGCGTACCCGAGCACGCCAGCGGCAATGACGATCAGGCCGGCGCCGGTCCAGGTGAAGAACGTCGCCAGGTTCAGGCGGACCGATCGCCGGTACAGCAGCCATGCCAGCAGCAGGGCCGTGCCCAGCCCGAGCACGAAGCCGCTGACCGGGGCTGTCGTGCTGCCCGCGGCCTGCACGGCCGACCAGAAGAACAGCGCGGTCTCCAACCCCTCGCGGGCCACCGCGAAGAAGGCCGTGACCGCTACCGCCAGGCCGCCGAGTTCAAGCGCCGCGGAAAGCCGCCCGTCGAGTTCGGCGCGCATGCCGCGGGCCGTCCGGCGCATCCAGAAGATCATCCAGGTCACGAAGCACACCGCGACCGCCGACATGGTGCCGCCGAAGATCTCCTGGCTGGTGAAGGTGCTGAGCAGCGTGGTCGCGGTATAGGTGAGCACGGCGCCGAAAGCCACTGAGACGGCGAGGGCCGCTGCCACGCCGATTCCGACGACCGGCAGGCGATCCCGCCTTCCGACCTTGACGAGGTACGCGATCAGGATGCTGACGACGAGGGCGGCTTCGAGACCTTCTCGCAGGCCGATCAGGTAGTTGGCGAGCACGGCGATCCTCGGGTAGGCGACGGGGTTAGGTAAGGTTTACCTTACCTATCTAGCCCGGTCAAACTCGGCTCGCCCACCCTGGTCGCGCCGAGGACGATCTAGGGTGGGTGCGCCGGACGATCCGACACCGAAGGGACCGCGATGACCCCCGCAGACTTGCTTCTCGACGCCTTCGGACGTGTCCGTGAGGTTGTCCACGCCACCCTCGACGGTCTCGATCAAGAGCAGTTGGCGACCCGGCCGGGGCCGCGCGCGAACTCGATCGCCTGGCTGGTCTGGCACTTGACGCGCATCCAGGACGACCACGTCGCCCGCGCCGCCGGCTGGCCGCAGGTCTATACCGCGCAGGATTTCGCCTCGCGCTTCCAGCTGCCCTTCGATGACGCGGACACCGGCTACGGACATTCGCCGGACGATGTTGCCGCGGTCCGGCCGAAATCCGCTGATCTGCTCATCGGCTACCACGATGCCGTGCACGACCAGACTGCCCGCTACGTCGTCGGCTTGGGTCCGGAGGAGCTGGCACGGATCGTGGACAGGTCGTGGAACCCGCCGGTGACGTTGGGGATCCGGCTGATCAGCGTGATCTCCGACGACCTGCAGCACGCCGGCCAGGCTGCTTATGTGCGAGGACTGCTCGGCGCCTGAGGGGTCTCAGGCGCCGAGCAATCCACCCCTCAGAGGGCCAACCGCTCTCCGACGTAGATCAGGTTGGGGTTCTTGACCTTCGAGGCGTTCAACCGCGCCAGGCCGCGCCAGCCGCCTGCTACGTGATGCGCGCTGGCGATCGAGGACAGCGTGTCCCCGCTGCGCACGGTGTAAGCGGCGCCGTGCCCGGCCCGTTGCACCGGAGCCGGCGTTGCGGTAACCGTCCGGCTCGGCGGGCTGACAGGCTGGGACATCGTCGAGGTCGAGGACGTCAGGTACCTGCCGCAGACCGGCCAGGCGCCGACACCCTGACCCTGCAAGACCTTCTCAGCGATCGCGATCTGCTGAGCCTTGGAGGCAAGGTCGGCCCGTCCCGCGTAACTGCCACCGCCGTAACCGAGCCAGGTGCTGGAGCTGAACTGCAGTCCCCCGTAATAGCCGTTGCCGGTGTTGATGCTCCAGTTACCGCTGGATTCGCAGCGGGCGACACCGTCCCAGTTGTGCGCCGTTGCCGCGCCGGCCGGCGCGCTGAGCGCGGCGAACCCTACGGCCGCCGTTACCGTGGCACCGGATGCGGGTCGTTAGCTCGATGGCAACCTGTGTAGTGGGCATGACGAAACATGGATCCTCCGATCCACCGTCTGCGAAGTTAGCTGTCGGGTTCGGACGATCGGTGCCCGGCCGTGGGATAACGGCTTCACCCCTAGACGCCTCGGCGCCGGGTATGGGTTCTCCGCCCCCGTCTGAGGAAGAACGGGATGAGTCGCCGACAGACGGGGCTGAACGGGCCGGCGACCCACATCGGGCACTTACCGCGATGCCAAGCCAGGTTAACCCGGCTGCGCAGCGTGAAATACCCCGGCACCACAACCCTTATCGTTGCCTCACGCAGCCAGGAGGGAACATGGCTTGGCATCAGCGGGTTGCGCAGTCATGGAACTTGACCCCGCCCTGGACTTCGCCCGCGCGAACCGCCAATCCGTCCTGACCACCATCCGCCGTACCGGACGTCCCCAGCTGTCCAACGTCCTGCACAAGGTTTTCGACGACGGGCTGATCCGGATCTCGATCACGGCCGATAGGGCCAAGTACCGCAACCTGCGCAGGGATCCGTGGGCGGCCCTGCACGTCACCCGTCCTGACTTCTGGGCCTATGTCGTGCTGGAGGGAGAGGTCGAACTGAGCGAGGTCGCAACCGAGCCCGACGATGACACGGTGGCCGAACTCGTCTCCTACTACCGCGCGCTGATGGGCGAGCACGAGGACTGGGACGCCTACCGCAGCGCCATGGTCGCCGAGCGACGGGTGATCGCCCGGCTGCGACCGGGCCGGGCCTACGGCATGCTCTAGCCCGGCTCGGGCTGGCAGCGCCGCTGCGGTTGGAGGGTGCGCGAATCGGCGAGGCCCGCGTGAGGAGGTCATGAGGACGGTCCGCGCGCCCCGGTGCCCGGATCTTTCATGAGTAGGTGAGTGAGCATGGCGTGCCGACCTCGACCCTGCCAGCGGTCAACCTGCCCGAGCGAGTCAGCTATCGCGCGAAGCGGTTCATGCTCGGTCCGCCGCTGGTAACGGCTCAACTGCACGAGGAGAAGCTGTCGAAGAAGGCAGCACTCGGGGTCCTGTCCTCGGACAACATTTCCTCCGCCGCCTACGGCTCGGAGGAGATGCTGCTGGTCCTGCTCGCCGTGTTCGGGCTCAGCGGCTTCCATCTGCTGCTTCCGATGACCGCGGTGGTCATCGTCGTGCTGGCAATAATGGCCATCCTGTACCGCGAGGTGGTGATGGTGTACACCCGCGCGGGCGGCTCCTACGTCGTGGCAAGGGAGAACTACGGCCCGAAGGTCGCCCAGAGCGCGGCCGTTGCGTGGCTGATCGACTCCATCGTCACGGGGGCTGTGCAGGCGGCCGCCGGCACAGCGGCGATCACGTCGATGCTGCCAGGCCTGGCCCACTACAACCTCGCAATCACGATCGGAGTGGTGTTGCTGCTGGCCTA
>JAVEES010000120.1 GCA_030840285.1 Pseudonocardiales bacterium | reverse complement strand
ACTCCGACGAAGAAATCACCTTCCTGAGTCACCTCTTGAACCAGCCCCCATGCGATAAGGCCTTCACCATACCCACGGTCGCCACCAAGCCCACCCACGACTGACATCCTCGGCATCCGAACCTACGAAGGCACACGGAGGATGCAAGCGTCTGCAATCAAGTATCGATGGCTGGTCACCGTCCATTCGCGACTAGAACCGGAGGGCGGTGGAGATGTCCCCGGCCGTTGCCACGCGAGGTTCAGGGGCGGGTGAGTTGTCCGTCAGGCTCGACATGCAGCTCGCCGTCTTCGTGCGCTCCCGGCATATCCGGCATTTCGTGCCGCCCACCGGCGGACCGGCGCCGCAGGAACCACACCAGGCCGGCGACCGACGACACCCCCGCGCCGATTACCGTCGGCCACATCAGTACCTCAGCCAACAAGAGGCGCCGCTGGACTTTTGCGATCCGCCGCTGCGCATGCCGAAGTCGGCTCAGCTTGTCCATGCGCTTAGGAATGCCCACGACCAGTTTGTATGAAACCGGGTGACATGCCCGCGTCCGTGTCAGGCGATTTAGCGCTCAGCGTCGCAACTGGTCAGCGCCCGCCGCGAGCGGCCTCTTAGCAATCAGTTGGTCGCGGCTTCGAGACCCGCCCGGACCGCGTGATTGTTCCGGGCTCATGCCTGGTATCAGCACCAACCGATCTGGCGAGGCGCCCGCTCAGCGCCGTCCGAGTGTGTCGCTACCCCGCGAGGAGGAACGCTCGACCGGGGGCTGAATGTCAGTAGAACTACACAAAGAGCATCAACCGACTTCGACTTCGAGCTTCTGGCCGAGTTGTTCGATGCTGCCCATGCGCGACGTCGTCATCTACGCGGGCGCTGGCATTAGTACCGAGGTCTCACCGGCGTGACCCCGTCACCATCATGGCCCGAGCGGCTGAGCGCCTTCATCGAAGCTCTCTCGCGGTGAGTGTTGCGGTTCATCGGCTCGCACCGAGTGCTTGTTCGCAGCCAGCCGCCTTGAGGGCGGCGATGTCCTTGAATCCGCACACGGCCAGGCAGAGATCGAATTCGGCCAGGAAGGACTTCAGGTAGTGCGTCAGACTCTCTGCGCCGCCGTAGGACAGCGCGTAGGCGTAGGGCCTGCCGAGCCCGACGGCCGTTGCACCCAGCGCCAACGCGATGACCGCGTCAGTCGCGTCGCGTACGCCGGAGTCGAACATCACCGGAGTGCTGCCAGCAGCTTCGACCACACCCGGCAGCAATTGCAAAGTGGAGATCCCCGAGTTCGCCTGGCGCCCACCGTAATTGGCGCAGTAGAGCACATCGGCACCATTGTCGATCGCCATGCGCGCATCGTCGGCGTGCTGAATGCCCTTAACCGCGATCGGAAGGCTGGTCTGTGTACGGATCCAACGAAGGTCTTCCCAGGTCAACGGGTGGGCGAAGATCTTGGCGTAATGAGCGAAAGTGGCGGGCTGGTCTTCACGGGGCGGCTTGGCCAGATGCTTGATGAAGTTCTCGTCGGAGTAGTAGTTCTCCGTACAGAAGCCTCGGAACTGCATCTCCTTGAAAATCCGGCGCACACAGGCCGACCAAACCGATCGGACACAGGAAGATCGGCGACGGCAAATGTTTACCGAACAGGTCGATCGATAGGTCACGCTGCGGCGGACTGACCATCATCCGGGGCACGATCCCGTAGTGCGAGTATGCGTCGATGTTGGCCTGCTGGGTACGGCCGTCGCCGGCGGCGGCCGACACGTACCGATACACCCAGTCCGGCAGGGCTTCTGCCGCCTTCCGCTGGATCGACGGGAAGTCGAAGGGGTAGCGCGAGTTAACGCCCTTTACCGCGTCGGTGTACACCCCCATCTGAAAGTCACGAAAGTTATTGGACATGCCGATTCCTCCCTGCGTCGCAGTACCCCGTGGGGCTGACAACCCACCGGCATCCATCGTCCATAAAAGCGCCACGTGGTCGATGTGCGGCGTGACGACGCGGCTCAGCCGTCGTTATGCACGCGCACAAGACACCGGCGACCAGGCTCGGGGGAGTCTCGCAGGCAATATGAGCTTGCTCGCCGCGCGCCGCGCCTTCACAGGAATGGAGATGTGTATCAAATGCGGGCCGTTCACAGAACTTCGAGCGGGCGCGGCCGGGTAGGCGGCGGGAACGCTCGGTCGAGGTCACGGAGGTCATTGCCGGTCAGCTCGATGTCTCGGGCGGCGGCATTTTGCCGAACGTGGGAAAGAGTTCCGGCGCGTGGGATAGCGGCGACCCCGTCGTGTTGAAGCACCCAGGCCAGCGCGATCTGCGCCGGAGTGGCGTTGTGCCGCCGCGCAATCGGTTGCAGCGCCGGGTGTTCGAGCAGCCGGCCCTGCTCGATTGGCGAGTAGGCCATGGTCGGTATCCCATGTTGGGAAAGCCACGGTAGCAGCGCGTACTCCGGGCCGCGGCGGGTCAGGTTGTAGAGAATCTGATTCGTCTGAACCTCATCACCACCCGGGACGCCTGACAGTTCGATCATGTCGTCGATATCGAGATTGCTCACGCCCCAGTAGCGGATCATCCCGTTTAGCTTCAAATCGGCGAAGCCTTCGATTGTCTCGACCAGCGGGATGCGACCCCGCCAGTGCAGAAGGTAGAGATCAATGTAGTCAACGCCGAGGCGGCCCAGGCTTGCCTCGCACGCGCGAACGGTACCCTCGCGAGTGGCGTGGTGCGGAAGCACTTTGTCGACCAGAAATACTTCGCTGCGCCGTCCTGCGATCGCCTCGCCGACCAAGGCTTCCGCCGCGCCGTTGGTGTACATCTCGGCGGTGTCGATCACCGTCATTCCCAAGTCGATACCGAGCCGGATCGAGGCGACCTCGTCCGCCCGCCGCGCCGGAATTTCGGCAAAATGCCAGGTGCCTTGGCCGAGGGCGGCGATCTTCTCGCCGGAGCGCAACGCTATAGACCGAGCTGGGTTCATTCTTCAGCCGCCTTTCGAACGTCCCAGGTGAACGGGAAGACCACCGCTCCGCCGGATTGACCTAATTCTGCAGGCGGCATGAGGCACCGCACTTCGACCCGATAGTGCACAACTGTGCGACGCATGTGGATCTTGCGGGTCCAAGTGCCAGCCGGTAGGGGTCGGGCCGCAGTCGCGGCAGTGCACGAGAGTCTTGAGCAAGAGCACTGGTCGGTGACGGCGCAGTCGCAGCGCACACCGCCAGCACCCGGTAATGCCCGGCGACGCACGCAGAGTGGGCGCGTAACGCCAAATACCTTTGGCCAAGCCACTTTCCCGATCGATACCGAGATTTCCACGAACACTGTATCGAGCTCATTCGCCTCGACGGTCTCAAGCTTGCATCTCTCTCGGTAGTCAGGACCCGTTCGGCCTGGTAGGCCCATTGGCGGAGGTCCGGTTGCGCCTCGGTGTGGGAGTCGTGGAGCCGCCGCCGGACCTAGCGTGAGAGGTGGACATGCATATCAGTTCCCGCCTATGCAGAGGAGAACCGCCATGGTGACCGTCGGATTGCTCGTTCGTATGCTGGCCAAGCCGACCAAAGGGAATGAAGTTGCCCAGTTCCTCGAGGACACCCTGGAAATGGTTCGAGACGAGCCGTCGACCACCGCTTGGTTCGGAGTCCGGTTCAGCGTGCTCGAGTTCGGCATCTTCGATGTCTTCCCCGACGAAGAGGGTCGGCGCGCACACCTGACCGGTCGGGTCGCACAGGCGCTCAAGGAGAACGAGTACCTGTTCG
>JAVEES010000115.1 GCA_030840285.1 Pseudonocardiales bacterium | reverse complement strand
AAGTATTAGCATTGTAAGGTTCGCAAGGTCAGACGAGGAGTGCGTTGTGTCGGTTCCGCTCTATCAGGCGAAAGCCGAGCTGTTTCGCACGCTGGGTCATCCGATCCGGATCCAGGTCCTGGAACTGTTGCAGGACGGGCCGCGCGCCGTGTCCGAGCTGTTGTCAGAGCTCCATATCGAGGCGAGCAGCCTGTCCCAGCAGTTGGCGGTGCTTCGGCGGGCAGGCATCGTGACCTCCACGCGGAGGGGAACGTCGGTGACGTATGAGTTGGCAGCTTCTGATGTCGCGGAGCTGATGCGGGCGGCGCGCCGGTTCTTGACCGAGGTGCTGGCTGGGCAGGGCGAACTACTCGCGGAACTCATCGGTTCGTGACCTCGCGCGCGGACACCGCTGCGGTTTCGGTCGCGTCGCGGGTGTTGCGGCTGTTGCCGAATCGTCAGGACTGGGAGGACGTTCGGCGGCATCCGCGGGCGGATCTGACGGCCGGGCTGACGGTCGCTGTTGTGGCGTTGCCGTTGGCGCTGGCATTCGGCGCCGCGTCGGGATTGGGTGCGCGGTCGGGGCTGATCACCGCGATCGTGGCAGGGGCGTTGGCTGCGATCTTCGGTGGCTCCAACCTGCAAGTCTCCGGTCCAACGGGTGCGATGACGGTCGTGCTGATCCCGGTTGTGCATCGCTTCGGCGCAAATGGCGTCCTCATGACCGGAATGCTCGCCGGCGGCGTTCTGGTGATCGCGGCGTTCCTGCGGCTCGGCCGGGCTGCTCGGTATCTGCCGTCACCGGTGGTCGAGGGCTTTACGGCTGGCATCGCGGTGGTCATCGTGCTGCAGCAGGTTCCTGCGATGCTCGGCACCTCGGGGACGGGGGACAAGGCGTGGCAGTCCGCGCTGAATTCATCCCGCCATTTCATCCAGCACCCGCACGCGGCGCCGCTGGCCGTCACGCTCGTGGTCGCCGCCTTGATCCTGTTCGGCACCCGCTGGCGCCCTGCGATGCCGGTGTCGCTGGCCGTGGTCGCCGCCGCGAGCGTGGTCGTCGCGTTGGCTCATGTGCAGGTCGCCAAGCTTGGAACATTGCCCAGTGGTCTCCCCGCACCGAGCACCGGCTTTTTCGATGTTCACCTGGTGGGCATGTTGGTCCCGTCCGCGCTGGCTGTGGCGGCACTGGGCGCGCTGGAATCGCTGCTTTCGGCAACCGTGGCCGACGGCCTGACGGTGGGGCAGCACCACGACGGGGATCGGGAGCTATTCGGTCAGGGCATCGCCAACCTCGTGGTCCCGCTGTTCGGGGGAGTTCCCGCAACAGGAGCGATCGCCCGGACCGCCGTCAACGCCCAGGTTGGTGCGCGCTCACGACTCTCGGCCTTGGTCCACTCGGCCGGTTTGGCGCTGATCGTGTTCGTCGCCGCGCCGTTGGTGGGGCACATACCGTTGGCCGCGCTGGCTGGCGTGTTGCTGGCGACCTGCATCCAGATGATCGAGGTCGGTTCGCTGCTCGCCATCGCGCGCGCCACCCGTGCCGACGCGCTCATCCTCACCGCGACGCTCACTGTCACGGTCGCGTTCGACCTGGTGACCGCGGTCGCGGTTGGCATCGCGATCGCGGTTGTGTTGGCCCTGCGCACCGTCACCCGCGCGGCGCGGTTGGATGAGGTTCCCCTGGATGAGCGCGACCACGACTTAGCTGAGCACCGATTGCTGGCCGAGCACATCGTCGCCTACCGGATCGACGGTCCGCTGTTCTTCGCCGCCGCCCACCGCTTCCTGCTCGAGCTTTCCGAGGTGGCCTACATCCAGGTTGTCATCCTGCGCTTGTCTCGGATCACGGCTCTCGACGCGACCGGGGCCAAGGTTCTCGGCGATGCCATCACCCGGCTCGAACGTCGCGGGATCGCCGTGCTCCTGTCCGGGATCAAACCGCAGCATGACCAGGTACTGAGCGCCCTAGGTGTCGCCGAGCACCTCCGCGACGGGCACCTGATCTTCACCGACACCCCGGCCGCCATCCGCCACGCCCGCAGTCTCATCCAGGTGCTACCCGACGCCGGCTAACGCCCTCAGCACCAGCCGGCGTCCGGCCGTCCGCCCTGGGCACTGTTGCTCAGAAGGGCGGATCGTCGGGCAGGGTCCAGCGCTGTGGTGGTCTGGTGGTGTGTTCGCGGCCTAGTGGGCTGGTCCAGGTGGTGGCGCCGTCGGGATGGCGATGCACCTTCCAGCGGCTGTGGGTTTTGAGCCGGTGGTGTCGGCGGTCAGCGGGGGAAAGGTTGGCCGGATTGGTAGGACCGGCCGGGTACGGGGTGACGTGGTCGAGGTCGCAGTGCCGGGCCTGATGACTGCAGTGCGGGAATGTGCAGGTGGCGTCGCGGGCTCTGACATGCTCGCGCACCGCTGGCGGCGGCCGGTAGCGGGTGGTGCCGTAATCGAGAAGGTGGCCTGTTACTGGGTCTATTAGCAGCCGTCGCCAGGTGCCGGTCGGATCGTGGGCTAGTTCGCGCGCGGTGTCGGCGGTGATCGGGCCGTAACGGTCGAGCCAGGCAGGATCGTCGTTCTTGCCGAGCAGCGTGTCGGCGCTGATGACGACGGACACGGCAGGTGTCAGCGCCCGCGCGGTGCCGCCCGTCCCGTCCGGGGCGAGTAGTTGGGTGACCAGGTGGTCCGCGCGCAGCTGGTCCAGCGTCCGGTCGTCCTCGGCGCCGTTCGCGCCGATGCCGTCGGCGTTGGTGTGGTTCGCATTGTTGCCGTTTGCGTCGATGGTGTCGCCATCCCGACCGTTGGCGTTGGCGTCGGCTTGGTTCTGGGCATGGCGCTTGCTTCGGGCGTGCTCGTCCAGGCGTTGGTAGCACGCGGTGGCGTCGGCAGCGGGCAGCAGTGCAGACAGCCATGCCATCCCGTCGCCGGCGTCGGAGAGCCGAATGTGCCGGTCGGCACGGGCGCGGCTGTGACGAAGGTCGGCGCCGTCGGGGTCCAGGCGAATCGCGGCGCGGCGCAGGGATTGCTTAGTCTGCTGCAGGGATTGCTGGTCCGCGCGGCGCAGCACGGTGGCTTGCAGTGCGGACAGCGCGGCATCGGGAAGGGTGTAGGAAGTCTCGGTGATGGCGGTGGCCTGCAGGCTGGAGATCCGCCCTTCCGACAGCGCCTGGTGCACGGCCGGCAGTTGGTCGGTGAGCTGGACGGCATTGTGCAGTCGAGTCCGGGCGGTCGTGGGGGACAACCGCAGCGCGGCGCCGACCTCTTCGATGCACCAGCGGTCGGCCGACGTGTCGGCGTGGGCAATCTCGGCCAGCAGCCGCTGTTGCAGCGCGTCCAGCCAGGCGCGCTGAGTTTCCAGCGCGAGCAAAGCCTCGATCCGGCCGCGGGCGTCCAAGCCAGCGGTGTCCAGGCTCGCAAGCCGAGCGATCCCGGCCGGACCTGGCTGCAGCACTGCAAGTCCCTCGGCGACCAGCTCGCCGAGATCCACCGGCTCGGCGCCGACCGGCCCGAAGGAGTCCAACAGCGCCGAACCGATCATGATCATCGGACCGTCGGAGTCTCGTGGTGGAATACGGCCATCGGTGATCCAGCAGTCACCGGGCCGATCAAGGCCGGGGTGGGTGTCGGCGACCGTCTCCATGCCCTGAGTATAATCGAACATGTGTACTAATACAAGGCTTTTGGCGGGGTAGCTGAATGTTGCATCTCAGCCGGACTCGGCGGCCATCTGGCCGTTCAAGGCAACTAGCCGTTTGTGATTGAAGTCTGCCGTACCGCTAACCCAGTGGCGGCCCGGCAGACGACGTCGGGTGAGGCGGTGGCTGCCACCCCCTCACCCCCGGCCGAATCACTCGTCCGCGCCCAACGCCGGGCGGCCTCATCGAAGCTCCCTCCCGGCGCGCCGCGTCGCC
>JAVEES010000094.1 GCA_030840285.1 Pseudonocardiales bacterium | reverse complement strand
TTCCGTGATTCCGCGCGAGAGGCCATGGACTTCTATCGATCCGTGTTCGGAGGTGAGCTGACCGTCAGTACCTTCGGGGAATTTCAGGCAAGTGAGGATCCCTCCGAGCAGGACAAGGTGATGCACTCCATGCTCGTCAGCGACGGCGGGCTGGTGCTGATGGCCGCCGATACGCCCAACAGCATGGAGTACCGGCCGGGCACGAATTTCGCCGTCTCGCTCAGTGGCGAGGACGAGGCTGAGCTTCGTCGGTACTGGGAGCAACTTTCAGCCGATGGCAATGTCGCGATGCCACTGAGCCAAGCCCCCTGGGGTGACACCTTCGGCATGTGTACCGACAAGTTCGGCGTCAGTTGGCTGGTGAACATCGCGGGTCAACAGCCGCCGTCATAACCCAGAGGCGGTAACAGCACACCCCGCCTCGCCATGTTTGCGGTGTCCTTGACTGTTGTCCAAGATCAACTCACGTCTGGGTATGCCCCAGCAGCCTCAGACGCGAGTTGATCACCGAAAAAACGGCAGGCGTCGGTACGCCCCAGCAGCCTCAGACGCGAGTTGATCAGCGAAAAGCGCACCCCGTGATCACCGGGCGGTGGCCAAGCGTCAGGCGGCTCCGGTAGTCTCTATCCCTGTTGAAGGGGAGTAGTCCTCCCGCCGGTGGATCGACATACTGGGACGCAGCTTGTCCCCGGTCGCCGGGCCCGCGGTTCATCCCGCGGGTGGACGAGACCTTCGACCCAACTGACAGCATCCGTTGCTGTCGTGGGTCGAAGTGTCGCGCCTACGCGTTTCTTCGCCCCGCGCCAGCGGGAAAGGAACATCGTGATTCACGTAGTACTCCTGCTCGGCTGCGCCGTGGTCATCTACCTGGCCTGCGAGTGGTTCGTCAACGCCGTGGAATGGTTCGGCGTCGAATTCAAGGTCGGCGCCGTCGCGGTCGGGACGATCCTCGCCGCGGCCGGTACCGCGCTTCCCGAAAGCGTCGTGACCTTGGTCGCGGTGCTCTTCGGCAGCAAGCAGTCCGGTCCGGATATCGCGGTGGGCGCTGCCCTCGGTGGCCCGCTGGTGGTCGGCACGATTGCTTACGGCGTCACCGGCGCGATGCTGCTGCTCCGCAAGCGCAGCCTGGCCAAAGCGCGCGCCGCTTCCGGCGTCGGCAGTGCCGGCGAGCCGCCGGAGCTGCAGCGTGACGGCGGCTTGGCCGAGGTTGACACGGTGCGGCTGGCGAAGGACCAGACCTGGTTCCTCGTCATCTTCGCCGTCAAGGTCGGCCTCGGCCTGGTTGCCTTCTCGCTGAAGCCCGCGCTCGGAATCCTGTTCTTCGCGACGTACGGCGTGTACTTCTGGCGCGAGATGCGGGCCGACGGCGACGACGCGTCGGGCGAGGGCCTTGAATCGCTGAAAATTCAGCCAGGCCGCGCCACGCCGTCGCGATGGGCCGTCATCGTCCAGACCATCGTCACCGTGGTGATCATCTTCGCGGCCTCGCAACTCTTCGTCCGCCAACTCGAGTGGGCGGGGCCCGCGCTCGGCCTTTCACCGGTCGTCGTGGCGCTCTTGCTGTCCCCGGTGGCCACCGAACTGCCAGAGATCCTCAACGCCATCATCTGGGTCCGGGCAGGCAAGACGCAGCTCGCGCTGGCCAACATCTCCGGGGCCATGATGATCCAGGCGACGGTGCCCTCTGGGATCGGAATCCTCTTTACGCCGTGGAAGTTCGACGGAGCGCTGATGCTGGCCGGTGGCCTGACCGCGGCAGCCGTCATCTACCTGCTGTGGCTGTTGAAGGCCGGGCGGCTCACCTCGGTCAAGCTCACCGCGGCGGCTGGTTTCTACGCGCTCTTCGCCGCTGGACTGGTGCTCGTGGCGTGACCCCCAGCCGGTCGGCTGCTCCGCACACCGTTCCAGGCGGATGAGCGGAGCAGCCGAAGGCCGTTCAGCCCGACGATGACTGTTGAACCCTCGTGTCCGGCCACGCCGAGCGGCAGCGGTAGCTGACCGGCAAGGTCCCAGGCGACGAGCCCGGCGATGACGGCCGCGGCGATGCACAGGTTAGCGACCACTACCGTCCTGGCGCGCCGCGAGAGCCGAATGACGTTCGGCAGCGCCGTGAGGTCATCTCCTACAAGGACCGCATCGGCGGTCTGCAGCGCGAGGTCCGAGCCGTTTCGGCCCATCGCCACACCGGTGTGCGCGGCGGCCAGCATGCCTGCGTCATTGATGCCGTCACCGACCGCGAGCACCTGCCGGCCGCCGGCCGCAAGTTCGGCGACGGCAGCAACCTTGCCCTCGGGCAACAAGCAGGCCCGCACGTCACCGATCCCGACCTCGAGCCCGATCCGGCCGGCGGCGCCGAGGTTGTCTCCGGTCAGCAGCACCGGACGGCGGCCGGTCAGCTCGGCGAGCGCAGTGATCGTCGCCGCGGCCTCGGCGCGGAGCCGATCGTGAAACACCAGAACACCGGCTGGGACGGCGTCGACCAGCACGACCGCCGCGGTTGCGCCGGACCGCTGGGCCTCATCGACCAAGCGATGCCCCTGCGCGTAAGGGCAATCCACGTCGCTGGCGAGCAGGGCCGGGACGCCGACCTGCACGGTGTGGCCCGAGACGTTCGCGCGGACGCCGCGTCCGGCAGTGGAGGAGAAGTCATCAGTCTGGGCGATCGGAATGGCACGTTCCCGCGCCGCGCTCAGCACCGCGGCGGCCAGCGGATGCTCGCTCGCCCGCTCGGCCGCCGCGGCGAGGGCAAGCACCTCGCGGTCGCTGAACCCACTGGCGGCAAGCGGGTGCACCGCAGCCAGCACGGGTGCGCCGTGGGTCAGGGTGCCCGTCTTGTCGAACGCGACGATGCCGGTGGATCCGAGCCGTTCCATGACGACGGCTGATTTCACCAGCACCCCGTGCCTACCGGCATTGGCGATCGCCGAGAGCAGCGGCGGCATCGTGGCCAGCACCACCGCGCACGGGGAAGCGACGATCATGAACGTCATCGCCCGCAACAGCGTGCTGCGCAGCTCAGCGCCGAAGGCCAGCGGCCCGACGAACAGCGCCACCGTGGCAGCGACCATGGCTACCGAGTACCGCTGCTCGACCTTCTCGATGAAGAGCTGGGTTTGCGCCTTGGTGGCCGACGCTTCGGCGACGAGGGCGACGATGCGAGCCACCAGCCACTGCGAGGCGTCCCGCGTCACCCTTATCGTGAGCGCGCCCCGGCCGTTCAGCGTGCCGGCGAACACCTCGTCGCCAGGCTCCTTGAGGACCGGCAGGGGCTCGCCGGTGATGGTCGCCTGATCGACCTCGGACAACCCCCGCACGACCTCGGCATCTGCCGGTATCCGCTCCCCCGGCCGTACCAGGACGAGGTCACCGGGCTGAAGGCTCGCGACGTCGATGAGTTGCTCGGTGCCGTCGATGCCGATCCGGTTGGCCTGCTCCGGTGCCAGGTCGAGCAGGCCCCGGACGGAATCGGCGGTGCGCTTGGTCGCCACCGCCTCCAGCGCGCCGGACGTTGCGAAGATGACGATCAGCAACGCGCCGTCGAATACCTGGCCGATCCCGGCTGCGGCCAAGGCCGCGACGATCATCAAGAGATCGACGTCCAGGGTCCCGGCGCGCAGCGCTCGAATCCCCGCCAGGCCGGGTTCCCAGCCGCCGACTGCGTAACAGGCCAGGTACAGCGCCCACCATCCGGGCGTCGGCGCACCGGCCAGCTGTGCGGCACCGCCGAGGGCGAACAGGATCGTGGCCAGCGTGGCCCAGCGGACCTCGGGCAACGTCAGCAGGTGCCGCAGGGGCGGACCCGGCAGCCCGCTCGCCGGTGGCGCCGTGATCGGTTCGGACAGCGTCGAAGACACGAGGATCTCTTTTCTTGATCACCACGGGACACCACGGGACACAGCGGGCGTCTCACTACGCTGGCACACTACAGGAATGCATGAACACGTCTTCATTGGTGTCTATCAGTACGATGAGCGGCATGGGTCATGGGGTGCAGGGACGCGATACCCCTCCGGCGCGCCTGGACGCGGCCAGCGCCGCCGCGGTCGCCGCGACGCTTTCCGCGCTAACCACGCCGAGCAGGTTGCTAATCCTGTCCCACCTCCGGCAGTGCCCGGCGACCGTTTCCGAACTCACCGCGGCGATCGGGATGGAGCAGTCCGCCATCTCGCACCAGATGCGGCTGCTCCGGACGATGGGCCTGGTCGCCACCCGGCGTGAGGGGCGCAACATCGTGTACTCGCTCTATGACAAGCACGTGGCGATGTTGCTGGACGAGGCGGTCTACCACAGCGAGCACCTGCGACTCGCCGCTCCGGACACGCCCGATACCGCGGACACCGCCTGACGCCAGCGGTCAATCGCGAGTTCCCGTCCACTCAGCTTCGCTAGGAGTCCCGACCGTGCAACCGCCTTCATCGCCCCTGTCCGCGGCCCGCTCGTGGCTCTTCGTGCCGGGCAACCGTCCGGAACGATTCGACAAGGCTGCGGGCAGTGATGCCGATCTTGTCATCATCGATCTCGAGGACGCGGTGCCCGCGGCTCAACGCCAGGCGGCACGGCAGAGTGCTCGTGATTGGCTCGGGGCCGGTGGCCGAGCTGTCGTGCGGACCAACGCCGGCGACGACGAGTTCTCCCGTGACCTGCAAGCGATAGCGGGAGCCACCGGCCTGCTCGGAGCCGTCCTGGCCAAGGCATCTGACGCGGCCGAGGTCGGCCGCCGGGCATCGGCCTTGGGCGTTCCGGTGATACCGCTCATCGAATCGGCCGCTGGGCTCGCCGCTGCCGAGCCGATCGCCGCCGTAGCCGGAGTCGCTCGGCTCGCCCTCGGCACCATCGATCTCGCACTCGATCTAGGCTGCCGCGACGAGTGGGCCGCGATGCTGCGCGCTCGCTGCCGCCGGGTACTCGCCTCCCGGCTGGCCGGCCTGCCCGGACCGATCGACGGGGTGTGCGTCAGCATCGAGGACCAGCAGCAGGTTGCCTCGGCGACGCGCCGGGCCTCTGCCGTCGGCTTCACGGCAAAGCTGTGCATCCACCCGGCCCAGGTGGCCGCCGTGCACAAAGCATTGCGGCCGGACGAGGCGGAGATCGAGCGCGCCAGGGCGATCGTGGCGTCCTGTGAGGCGGGTCAGGACGTCGGCCGCGTCAACGGCGAGATGATCGATGCCCCGGTCATCGCAGCTGCGCGGGCGTTGCTCGCCCGGGTCTGAGGTCCCGCAGCGGTCAGGGCACCGCTACAGGGTCGAGCGCCAGCACCGAACGCTTGGCGTGCTCGCGCCGGCTGAGCGCGGTTACCGCGACCACGACGATGACGAAGCCCACCCACTGGCTGGCGGTCAGGGAACCGTGCAGAAAGCCGATACCGATGATCGCCGCGGTGGCCGGAAAGGCGAGTTCGGCGAACGTGGCTCGCGAGGCAGCAGTCGAGCGCAACCCGACGTAGTACAGGACAAGCGCGAGCAGCCCAGGAATCGTGGCGAGCAGGACGAGCCCGGTGAGGTTGGACCAGCCGGGTGCGAGGGGCGCATGCAGCTTCCACACGATGAGCAGCGCGGCGGGCAAGCCCCACACATAGCGCAGCACGGTGAGGTCTCGCGGACCGACGGACGGGCTCACCAGCCGGCCGAGCACGGTTCCGGCCCCCCAGAGAAACGCGGCTCCGACCGCGAGCAACGCGACCTGTACTGCCTGCAGCTGCACGTGCAGCGGGTCTGCGAAGGACAGCAACCACGAGCCCACCAGGGCGGGCACCGCATACATCCCGAAGCCAGGCCGCAGCCGCTCGCGCAACAACCCGATCGCGAGCACCACCGCGAACACCGGTTGCAGCTTCTGCAGCACCAGCGGGGTGATGAAGTCCCCGGTCCTCGCCGACACCGAGAATGCCTCGGTGAACAAGGCCGTTGCGGTCGCGGAGCAGCCCGCACCGATCACGATGATCGCGAGTCGATCACGGACGCCGCACCGCAGGAACGCCCGCACCGCCGAAGCAATCCACGGCAGTACCAGCACGACCACGATCAGGTGTTCCCACAGCACGACGGTCGCCGGCGCCAGGGCGGTCGCCAGCGGCTTGCGCAGCAAACCGTCCAAGCCCCACAGTGCCGCGGCGACGGCCACCAGCCAGGCGCGATCCGACGTGCCGGGCTGGCACGTCGAGCGCCAGTTCATTAGCCGGCGCTCGACGGCGTCAATTGCCGCAGCGCGGGCAGGACCTGCTTGCTGTACAGGTCCAGGAAGCGGCGCTGGTCGGCACCTGGCGCGTGGAACACCAGGTGGGTGAAGCCCAGATCGATGTAGCGCTGCGCGGCGGCAACGTGATCGTCAGGGTCAGCCGACACCACGAACCGGCTCGCTGCCCGCTCGATCGGCAGCGCGTCGGCCAGTCGCTGCATCTCGACGGGATCCTCCACCCCTGCCTTCTCCTCCGGCGACAGGGCCAGCGCACCCCAGAAGCGGGTGTCACGAAGCGCTCGGTCGGCGTCGGTATCGAAGGAGACCTTCATCTCGACGAGCATGTCGAGATCCTGCGGTGCCCGTCCGGCCTTTGCCGCGCCCTCGCGAACCGCCGGCAACAGCACGTCGCTGTACAGGGTGGCAGCCTTACCGCTGGTCGTGATGAAGCCATCGCCCTCACGTCCGGCCAGCCGCGTCGCCGCCGGGCCGGACCCCGCGATGTAGAGCGGGACAGGCTTTTCCGGACGGTCATAGATCGTTGCGCGCTCGGTGCGGTAATAGGTGCCCTGGTAGCTCACCCGCTCATCGGCCCACATGGCCTTGATCAGCGCGATCGCCTCTTTCAGGCGAGCAAAGCGCTCCTTGGGCTCCGGCCATTCGATTCCCAGTGGCGCCTCGTTCATCGACTCGCCAGAGCCGAGGCCGAGCACGATGCGCTCGGGGTAGAGACAGCCGAGCGTGGCGAAAGCCTGCGCGACCACGACGGGGTGGTAGCGCAGCGTCGGAGTCAGGACGCTCGTTCCGATCGTGATGCGCTCGGTGCTCGCCGCGAGCGCACCGATCCACGGCAGCGCTGCCGGAGCATGCCCGCCGTCGTGGCGCCACGGCTGCAGGTGGTCGCTGACGAAGACCGAGTCGAACCCGGCCTCCTCGGCGAAAACGCTGTATTCCAGAAGTTCGCGCGGGCCGAATTGCTCGGCGGACGCCTTGTAACCGAAGGTGAGAATCGGACTGTCCCTCTCGTCAGCGAAGCTTGGGAAGGACCTCGGTACCGAGCAATTCGATCTGCTCGAACCAACGGTCGAACTTGAAGCGGAAGTCGAAGACCAGGTGCTCCACGCCCAGAGCGCGAAACTCCTCGACCTGAGCCACTGCCTCGTCCGGGCTGCCGGCGATCAGCTGACCAGCCAGGTCATCAACTGTCTCGAAGCTGCCCGACGGCGGCTTGACCGAGAACTTCGCCTTGTTGGCCCAGGCCAGCAGGCCGGGGATGTTGACGTCCTTGAGGGCTTCCTCGCGTGAGGACTCGATGGAGGTCGGCGGGATCACGGCAATCGTCGGCATCGGCTTGTTCTGCTCAGCCGACAGTTCCTTCATCGACTCGATGCGCTTGGCCATCGTGCCCAGACCGATCCGGCCAGGCATCCAGCCGTCACAGAACTCCACGGCCAGCCGAGCCGAGCGGGGCGTCGCACCGCAATACCAGAAGGGGACGCGGCCACCGACGGGCTTGGGCTCGATGGTCACATCGTTGAACTTGAAGATGCCGTCGTCGTAGCTCACGTCGTTCTCGGTGAACACCTTGCGCAGGATCTCGGCATTGGAGCGAACCATCTCGACCCGATCGCGGCCGGACCACTCGATGGCGTCGAACTCGTGGTCGAAGGTGCCCGCGCCGAAACCGAGGATCAGCCGGTTACCGACCAGCTGGGTAATGGTGCCCGCCATCAGAGCGGTGATCAGCGGGTGCCGGAACGGGATCAGCGAGCCGGTACCGAGCTCGATGCGATCGGTGACAGCACCGATCGCCGTCAGCGTGGTCAGGGCGTCATAGAACGTCCGGTTGGGCTTTTCCATCTCGCCATGTGGTTCGAAGACCAGATGGTCACGGACCCATACCGAGTCGAAACCAAGTTCCTCGGCACGCTTAGAGCCCTGCAGCAGGTTCTCTTTCGACGCGTGCTCGCCGAAGTGGGGAAGCAGCAATCCAAACTTCATCCGAATGTCCTCATCTACTGGGTGGTCAGCGGGGGGTCGCAAGGCGTGCGTGTCCCGCGACGCCGACCACCTTGCTGTTTTCGAGAACGAACTCGCCGCGGACGAGCGTGTGCTCGATGGCGGCGTTGATGCTGCGGCCGTCATAAGGCGTCCAGCCGCACTTGGACAGCACACCGTCGTTGGTGATCGTCCAGGGTGAATCGAGGTTCGCTATGACGAGGTCCGCATCGCGGCCGACCTCGATGGCGCCCTTGGAACTCTCCAAGCCGAACTTCGCGGCGGGCTGGTAGGCGACCAGGTCGGTGACCCGCTCCATCGTCAGCTCACCCTTGGACACCGCATCCAGCAGCAGCGGGTAGTAGTACTGGATACCCGGGGTTCCCGTGTGCGAACTCCACATCTTCGTCCACCCGATCTCCTTCTCCTCACGGGTGTGCGGTGCGTGGTCGGAGGAGCACATGTCGATGGTGCCGTCGCGCATGCCTTCCCAGATGGCCGCCCGTCCCTCGTCGGGGACCCAGTAGGACAGGGCGTACGGTCCGAGCCGCTCGACATCGTCCCAGGTGGACAGGAACGGGCCCCAGTGGTTGACCTCGCACGAGACGTCGACGCCCCGGGCCTTGGCCCGCCGAACCGCGTCGATGGATCGCTTGGTCTGCATGTGCGCGATGTGTACCGGGCACCCCGATGCCTCAGCCAGCCGGAGCACGACGTCGATGGCGGTATCCCAGATGACCCCGTTGCGCTCGGCATAGGCCTGGGCGTAACCCTGTGGGGTGTTCTCACCCCGATCCCAGTACTGCTTCTCGATGTAGTCCATCAGGGCTTGGTCGTGCGGATGGATGATGAAGCGCAGCCCGGTCTTGGCGATCTCGTCCATCATCCGCAACAGGTCACCGTGATCGTGCATGCCGGTGCCGGCCGGGTGGGGGTAGTCCCGCCCGGTGTCGACGACCATGTAGACCTTGTACGCGCGAATGCCCTGCGCGGCCATGCCGTTGATCTCGCCGCTCTGGGTCGCCGCCGGGTTGTGGTTGTAGTCGACCAGCGACGTTTCGGCATAGCGGGCAAGGACATCTTCCAGCAGCGCCGAGGTGGTGGTCGCCGGCTTGAGGTTCGGCATGCCGAAGATCGTGGTGACCCCACCGGCCGCCGCCTGCTCGCTGGTCGTGCGGATGTCTTCCTTGTACTCATATCCGGGTTCGCGGGTGTGCACGTGCACATCGATCATTCCGGGCAGCACATGCTTGCCGGTCGCATCGAGCGTGCGGCGGGCCGCGGTGTCGATGCTGGGATCCACCAGGCCGACGATCCGGCCGTTGTCCACCAGCACGTCAGCTTGGACGGAGCCGGTCGGGATCGCGACGGTTCCGCCACTGATTCGTAGGTCGACGGTCATCGGGATACCTCCAGGTAAGTAGAAATTGCGCCATCGGCGGCAACGCTGTGCACCGCGACATCGGATGGCTGGACGTGTTCGTCGAGCCAGGCGACCAGACGTGGGGTCACGGTGGTCCAGTACCGGTCATACGCGGCGTAGTGCGTGGTATGCCGTTGCATGATCAGGCATTTCGGTCCGCCGGCCGCCTCGTGCAGGCTGATCGCGTGATCGGTCGGGGTGGTTGCATCGCCCTCGACGGCGATGGTCATCAGGGGTTTCGTGAGTGATCTGGCCGCCTTCAAAGGCGAATATTCCAGGATCTCTTCGGCCGAACGCAGGCTGACCGAGGTCGGAATGAGGTCATCGACATCGGCCTTGATCGTTGTCGCGCGGCGCTCAGGAGTTGGGACCATGATGCCCTCACGCGGATGGATCAGGCGGCCCTTGCCGGTCAGCACCCGGTCGCGGCGATCGGTATCGAGTTCCTGAAGGTAGCTGAGCCACTCGTGCTCCTGCCGCATCCGGTGCAGCCAGTCCCTGCCGTCGGCGACCGGAACCTGGCTCACAGCAGCGCGAACCCGATCATCGGTCGCGAGCAGCAGGACAGCGTTACCGCCGCCGGTACCGCCGGTGCCGAAGGTTCCGATGGCGTCGGACTGAACGTCCTCGCGAGTGGTCAGGTAGGTGACCGCGTTGACCAGGTCCCGAAGCTGGTTAACCGGCGAGACCAGGTTGCGGTCACCCTCGGACTCGCCGAAACCCCGGTAGTCGAAGATGAGGACGCCGAATCCAGCGGCGGTCAGCGCCTCGTGATAGCGCACATACAGCTTGGCGTCCTTGAGTCCGAGCCACCCCGGTCCCTGCACGATCGCGCGCAGTGGAACGTCGGATTGCTCGTCAGGCGTGCGCCACAGCCCAGCGATCAGCGAACCGTCGCTGTAGAACTGCACCCGCTCAGTCTTCATCGTGCTCCCACTTGGTTAACGTATCCAATATTCATGAAACCCTACAGCTCATCCCTCCCGTCATCAAGCAGTTCTGTATCCAATTTCGTGAGAAGTCTGGGGCTGTATCGGCTCGGGCGACACGCGACTGGCCGCAAGCCGGCGGAACCATTGCCTGGTCGCCGAGCCGGCGAGTGCGCTGGGCGGCGTCGAGAAGGCACTGACGTCATCGACATCGGCTCGCAGTCCGGTTTCGGCGTGGGCCGTTATGTCCACGGCCCCGCCGGCCAGGTGACGAGCGAAGGATCGGCCGCCGAACTGCGGCACCACCTCGCTGGCGCGCCTGGCAGCCAGCATGGTCGTGCCCTGTCCCGCCGCATCGCGCACGACGGCCGATCCGTTGGGCGGCACTGCCTCAAGCGCGAGCGCGAGATCGTGCGGCCGGATGAAGGCAAGATCGGCCATCAGCAGGGTCAATGGCCCGTCGCCCTCCGCCACCACCATGTCGCGACCACGCCGGTAGGCAGCGTTCAGGCCGGTTGCGCGAGTCTCTGGCAGCACAAGTGCACTCGCCTCGAGTGCGACCTGCGCGATCTGGGGGTCCGGAGTCACCACGATCAGCCGGCTCACCGCGGTGCATCCGCGCGCTGCCAGCAGCACGTCGCGCGTCATCGCCAGCACCAGCTCGGCGCGCTGGCTGGCCGAAAGCCAACCGTCCATTCGTGACTTGGCCGTACGAAGCGGCTTGACCGCCAGTACAACCGTCCACTCCGACTCAGCACGCACGCCGAAACC
The DNA here is from genome assembly GCA_030840285.1 of Pseudonocardiales bacterium. Lineage (GTDB taxonomy): Bacteria > Actinomycetota > Actinomycetes > Mycobacteriales > Jatrophihabitantaceae > Jatrophihabitans_A. The sequence continues at coordinate 1,403 of JAVEES010000094.1, read as the reverse complement.
TCAACTCATCAACTGGCGGCCTCAGATCTTGGCCTTGAGACCTTGCCACTTAGTCGGATACTGAATACGATCAAACGGTTCGATGATCGCATCATGCCAGCCCGACTCCCCCTTATCAACGGATCGAGGATGTCTACGTGGCGTCACCGGAAAACTTCGAGTCAAGCGTCACTACCGCGGCCAGCGTGGATCAGATCGTCGTAGCACCCACCATGCTCGATGCGGCCCGGACCATCGTGCGTGGCCCATCCTTGAACAGAACCAAGACCGCCGGCTATGACGTCAAGCCGGGCGAGCGGGTTCTGCTGGTGGAAAAGGCCACCGATGACCCGGCAGTGACAGCCGCACTCGTGCAGGCGATGACCGAGATCGGGGCCACGGTCGACACGTTCCACGTCGATGTCGCCGACCGTCCCCTGGAGTACCTCGACGAGTTCCGCGGGATGATGCACAACGTTCCCGGCATCGAGCGGGACGCGGCCTTCGAGGCTTGGCAGGGCCGGCTGAAATGGCTTGAGGATGCCGCGGTGAAGCAAGGCTATTCATTGCTGCTGCAGGGCGAAGCCGGCCCGCTGCCGCTGCTGGACGGCACCCGCTATGAAGGAATCCCCTGGTATCACCGGGCAACCTTCCCCGCGGCGGGATTTCCGTGGGCTCTGTGGGACCGCATCAACCAGACAGCGTGGCAGCCGATCTGGGAACACGGCCGCGATGCCAGCGTGCACCTGACCGATCCCGAGGGCACCGATCTGCGCTTCGAACTCAAGGCCGAGCACTGGACTGCCGAACACTACGAGCGAACCAACTCACGCCGGCGCTTCATCGACAAGTACTACCTCGGGCACCTCTACGGCTACCCGACCCCGCCGTACAGCCCGAAGCCGACGGTCAACGGTGTCGTCGCCGGCACTTTGAACCACTACGGCATGCCATTCCCGCACTGCAAGTTGTTCGTCGAGGACGGCCGGATCACCAGGATCGAGGGTGGCGGCGAGTACGGCGAGAAGTGGCGCGAGGTGATGGAGGCGACGAAGGACATCCAGTACCCCGAAAACCCCGGTCCAGGACTCTTCTGGCTGTGGGAGGTCGCGATCGGGACCCATCCCAAGATGGTTCGACCGCCCTATGCGTTCTCGCTGGCCGGGCACGCCGCGATGTTCGAGCGATTGAGTTCGGGCTACATCCACATGGGCTTCGGCACCGCCAACGGCAACCCCTCGGAGAAGTGGGCGGACGACCTCGGGCTCATCTGGGGCCACCTGCACATTCACCTGCAGCTGCCTACCTACGTGATGACCAGCACCGCCGGCGAGGACTTCACGGTGGTCGACCAAGGCAGGCTGACCGCGCTGAGCGATCCATCGGTCATCGAACTCGCCGAGCAGATCGGTGACCCCGAGGAG
>JAVEES010000055.1 GCA_030840285.1 Pseudonocardiales bacterium | reverse complement strand
CTTCCTGATCGTCGCGACGGTGCGCACTTTCACCGGAGCTTATGACTTGACCAGCAGTGGTACCGTCGCCGCCGGACTGTCAGCGGCTGTTCCGATCGGGCTCGCTGGTCTTGGCGGCCTCTGGTCCGAGCGCTCCGGTGTCGTCAATATTGGTCTGGAAGGAATGATGATCCTCGGCACCTGGGGCTGTGCCTACTTGGGATGGGATCATGGGCCATGGGCGGGAATCGTCTTCGGTACGCTGCTCGGAGCCGCCGGTGGGCTGGTCCATGCGGTCGCAACGGTGACCTTCGGCGTCGATCACATCATCTCCGGCGTCGCGATCAATATCATCGCGCCCGGGTTGGCGTTGTACCTGACCAAGTTGACGTTTGTGCACTACCCGGGTGGCGGACAGAAGCAGTCGCCACCGATCAGCGATCCCAAAACCATCACGCTGCCGGTCTCGAGCTGGTTGCATACCGTCGAAGAGAAGCACTGGTTCGGAATCTCTGATCTAGCCGGCGTGCTCGGCGGGATCGCCACGCGACTGTCCCTGGTCACCGTGCTTGCGGTCGCGGTCGTGGCTGCTTCATCGTGGATTCTCTGGCGCACGGCGTTCGGCCTGCGGTTGCGCTCCTGCGGGGAAGCGCCATACGCCGCTGAGTCCCTTGGCGTGAATGTCTACAAATACAAGTACATCGCGGTCATCGTGTCGGGCGCGATGGCCGGTCTAGGTGGCTCTGCCTTGGCGATCGCGGCTCACCAGTTCCGAGATGGTCAGACGGGGGGTCGTGGCTTCATCGGCCTCGCGGCACTGATCTTCGGTAACTGGCGGCCGGGGGCGCTCGCGGGCGGAGCGGGCTTATTCGGTTACACCGACGCGATTCAGCTTCGCAGCGCCTCGGCGGTACACGCGCTTTTGCTGCTAATGGCAATTGCGCTTCTGCTCGTGGCAATCTGGCAATGGACCAGCGGCCAGCGCGTCATTGCCATCGTGGCGGCAATCCTTGCCTCCCTCGCGGTCGTTTGGTTCGTGAACACCAAAAAGGTACCTGATGAACTGGTGGGAACTACCCCATATGTCGTTACCATCCTGGTGCTGGCGCTGGCCTCGCAACGTCTGCGGATGCCGAAAGCGGACGGCACCATCTATCGCCGAGGGGAGGGGCACTGAGCGTGGCAGCCGAGACTGATTGGGCACAGCTACTCGAACTGGCTCGCGATGCGATGACTTACGCGTACGCGCCCTACTCCAACTACCCGGTAGGTGCCGCGGCATTAGTCGACGATGGCCGGTTCGTTGTGGGATGCAATGTGGAGAACGCCTCGTACGGTCTTGGGCTCTGCGCGGAGTGCGGCTTGATTTCCTCCTTGATTGCCGGTGGCGGCGGCCGGCTGATCGCCTTTGCCTGCGTGGATCGCCGCGGCACGCATCTCATGCCCTGTGGCCGGTGCCGTCAGTTGCTTTTCGAACACGGAGGGCCAGCACTGCTCGTCGCCACCGAGGACGGGCCGATCTCGCTGGCCGAACTGCTACCACGCGCATTCGGCCCGGAGGATTTGCACGCAGCGGATGCTAGCTAGGCCGGCGCAAGGGCTATGAAGGTATGCACGGACCTGGCATTGGCTTCTCCTGACTTTCTGGCCGATCCGTATCCCTACTTCGCGCGGGCCCGCTCACGGTCCGCCGTGCAATGGCACGATGGAATGGGGATGTGGCTCACTTTCAGCTACGAGACGGCGAATGCCGTTTTGCGTGCCCGGACGCTCGGCAGAATATGGTCACCACGCTGGCCGGACGTCCCGCTACCTGCTTTTGCACTGATCCACGTCAACTCATTGCTTGAGAACGAACCGCCGGTACACACCCGGCTGCGGCGGCTGATCGCTGGTGCCTTCAGCCGGGGACACATCGAGCGCCTGGAACCGCGCATCTGGGCGCTCGCCTCGGCACTCGCGGATCGAGTTGCGGACGACGGCGCGAACGCCTCAGTCATCGACCTCATTAGCCTGTACGCCGAACCACTGCCTGTCCAGGTCATCGCCGAGCTTCTCGGCGTGCCGCAATGTGACTGGGGGCTCCTACGGCCCTGGTCCAACGCAATCGTGAAGATGTACGAGTACGACGTGTCTGATGAACAACGCGAGGCAGCCGAAACCGCCTCTGCGGACTTCGTCGATTACCTGCGAGGCATGGTCGCCGAGCGGCGGCGGGCGCTGTCAGGCGATCTGGTCTCATCCTTGATCGCTGAGACCGACTCTGATGGTGCGCGGCTCACCCAGGACGAGCTGATCACGACCTGCACCCTGCTTCTCAACGCCGGACACGAAGCTACGGTCAACGTGATTGGAAATGGTGTGCTCTCGTTCGGGCGGTATCCGCGCCAGTGGCAGCGGCTGGTTACAGATCCCGATCCCGGTTTGGTCCAGACAGCGGTCGAGGAGCTTATTCGTTACGACTCCCCTCTGCAGCTTTTCGAGCGCACCGCACTTGCGGATACCCAAATCGGCGGCGTCACCATCAGGCAGGGCGAGAAGGTCGCGGCCCTGCTTGGAGCGGCCAATCGAGACCCCGCAGTCTTCGCCGATCCGGATGACTTCGATATCGGCCGGCCTGACAATCCGCATCTTGGCTTCGGTGCCGGTATTCACTTCTGCGTGGGCGCTCCGCTCGCTCGGGTCGAGCTACGCACCTCTTTGCGCATCTTGGCTAGCAGATTTCCCGCACTGTCATTGGCAGATGAGCCACCGGCGCGCACGGAATTCGTGATCCGCGGCCTTCGCCAGCTTCCGGTATCGATCACGTAGTGCGTTCGTCAGGAGCCGGGTCCCTCTTGTGTGCCGACTACCGAGATCTCCGTAAAGGCACCCGAGTTGTGGACTGATGCAGTATTGCCGTAAAACGTATACGCCGAGTACTGCACGGACCCGCATTTGCTCGATGTGCAAAAGGTGGCGTAGACCCGAAACGTGCCGCTCGAAAGTTGAGTGTTCGTGCATCTTCCGTACGCGGTGTGCTGATCGGCTGACACCCACTTGGTGCAACTGATCGAAGCGTTCGCATTCGGCGCTTGAATTGCGAGAGTCCCGCTAGCTGCGGCGACGACTCCAAACCCAGCGACGAGCAAACGGATCGGCCGTCGGCGTGCAGTGCACTTCATGTCATTCTCCTCTTCTCGCGGACGGGTCTGGAGAGACCGTGGACCGAACCTTAGCCGCGCGATATCCTTAATATGCGTGCTTTGGGAAATTCCAAGCTCAGGGACCATCGCCCATTCTGGATCTGGCGCTGCAACCGAATATCTCTAGTCCGGGAGATGTTCGCGGCGTTGTGTCGAGTCGCTAGGTACGGAGGTCCCCTACGAGCCACTCGACCAGTACCGTCATATGACGACCCCGAGCCTGAGGACACGATGAACGAGCCTTTCGACGCGGTGAGCGTCATCCGAACCAAGCGTGACCGGAACCGGATTCCCGATCCGCAGATCGACTGGGTCATCGACGCCTACACCCGTGGCATCGTTGCCGAGGAGCAGATGGCGGCGCTGGCAATGGCCATCCTGCTCAACGGTATGGAGGGCGACGAGCTCTCGCGCTGGACCGATGCCATGATCGGCTCCGGTGAGCGGCTCGACCTGTCGGGTGTCCGTCGGCCCACCACCGACAAGCACTCCACCGGCGGCGTCGGGGACAAGATCACGCTGCCGTTGGCTCCGCTGGTAGCAGCGTTGGGCGCCGCCGTGCCGCAGCTGTCCGGGCGCGGGCTCGGGCACACCGGCGGCACCCTGGACAAGCTCGAATCCATTCCGGGCTGGCGTGCCGAGGTCTCCAACGCCGACTTCATCCAGCAGCTGAACGAGATCGGTGCGGTGATCTGCGCGGCCGGGGACGGCCTGGCTCCGGCGGACAGGAAGCTGTACGCATTGCGGGATGTCACCGCCACGGTCGAGGCGATCCCGCTGATCGCCAGTTCGATCATGAGCAAGAAGATCGCCGAGGGTTCCTCCTCGCTCGTGCTCGACGTCAAGGTCGGCACCGGCGCCTTCATGAAGACCGAGGCGCAGGCCCGCACGCTTGCCGAGACGATGGTGGCACTCGGTACGGCGGCCGGTACGCACACCGTCGCGTTGCTGACCGATATGGACACTCCGCTGGGTCTGACGGTGGGCAATGCCCTGGAGGTTCGCGAGTCGATCGAGGTGCTGGCCGGTGGTGGCCCCGCCGATGTCGTCGAGCTGACGGTCGCACTCGCGATCCAGATGCTGGCCGGGGCTGGTATCACCGGTGTCGACCCGGCCGATGCGCTGGCCGACGGCCGGGCGATGGACGTCTGGCGGGCGATGATCCGGGCGCAGGGAGGCGATCCGGACGCGACCCTGCCGGTCGCGGCCGAGAAGCACGTCGTGACGTCGCGGGTTACCGGCGTCCTCACCCGGTTGGACGCCTACGCCGTCGGCGTGGCTGCCTGGCGGCTCGGTGCCGGCCGCGCCCGCAAGGAGGACCAGGTTTCGGCCGCCGCCGGGATCAACCTGCTGGTCAAGCCCGGCGACTCGGTCGTCACGGGCCAGCCGTTGCTCGTACTGCACGCCGACGATCCGGACCGGTTCGACCGCGCGCTGCAAGCCCTCGAAGGGGGCTATGACATCACCCCCGGCGGGACGTTCACGCCCAGCCCTCTCATTATCGACAAGATCGGCCGGTAGCGGCGACGTGCCGGCCAGTCCGGCGAGCGACGAGGTGCCGCCGGACGCCCGGCACCTCACCATCCCGGCCCGACGCCTCACCAAGTGGCTGGACGGCTTCGCGAACCGGCACGGCGCCATCAGCACCGAGGTCGGTGCGACCCGGGTGCTGGTCATCGGCGCGGACGGATCGCGGGCCTGGATCGAGATTCCGTTCCCGCCGCTGGATCTTTCGGCCGGGCGAGTGCTGACGACCCTGGCCGCGCATGCCGATCGCGCGCGGCGGGTGGGGGTGCTGCTCGTCCGGCGCGGCGGCTACGCGGCGGGCGTCTTTCAGGGCTCGCAACTGCTGTCCTCCAAGGTGGGCTCTGGCTACGTGCAGGGCACCACCAAGGCCGGTGGCTGGTCGCAACAGCGTTACGCCCGGCGCCGGCACAACCAGGCACGGGCCGCCTTCGCCGAGGCCGCCGACGTAGCGGCCCGCATCCTGCTCCCGGAAGCGTCGGCCATCGAGCAGCTGGTGACCGGCGGCGACCGGCCCGCGATCGAGGCGGTGCTCGCCGATCCGCGGCTACGGGTGTTGGCGGCGGTGCCGCGCGGACCGTTCCTGACAGTCGGTGATCCGCGGCTGAAGGTACTGCAGGCGACACCGGATCAGTTCCGGGTGGTCAACCTCGCGGTCCACCCGTGAACCGGCCTCGCGCTGCTAGCGGCACCTCGACTCGCTACGGTGTCGGCATGCCTGTTGAGCTCACCCCGAACACCATCCGTACCGCGCCGAAGGTGCTGCTGCACGACCACCTGGACGGAGGGTTGCGGCCCCTGACGATCATCGAGCTGGCCGAGCGGGTCGGCTACGACAGGTTGCCCAGCACCGATGAGGCGGAGCTTCAGAAGTGGTTCACCGACGCGGCTGGTTCCGGTTCGCTGGTGCGCTACCTGGAGACCTTCGAGCACACCGTCGCCGTCATGCAGACACCTTCGGCGCTGCGCCGGGTCGCCAGCGAGTGCGTCCAGGATCTGGCCGATGACGGCGTCGTGTATGCCGAGGTCCGGTGGGCTCCGGAGCAGCACACCGAGGACGGGCTGAGCCTGGCTCAGGTGGTGGATGCGGTGCTGGCCGGTTTCGAGGACGGTGTCAGCGCGGCGGCGGCCAAGGGCCAGAGCATCCGGGTCGGCGCACTGGCAACCGCGATGCGCCATGCCGCACGAAGCCGTGAGATCGCCGAGCTGGCGGTGGCCTATCGAGGTTCGGGAGTGGTCGGCTTCGACATCGCCGGTGCCGAGGCCGGTTTTCCGCCGACCCGGCACCTGGACGCCTTCGAGTACCTGCGCCGGGAGAATTTCCATTTCACGATCCACGCCGGTGAGGCGTTCGGGCTGCCCTCGATCTGGGAGGCGATCCAGTGGTGTGGCACCGATCGGCTCGGCCACGGCGTGCGGATCGTGGACGACATCGCGATCTCCGGCTCCACCTTGGAGGACCAGCTCGCCTCGGCCAAGCTCGGGCGCCTGGCGCAGTACGTCCGGGACAAGCGCATCCCGCTGGAACTGTGCCCGTCCTCCAACATCCAGACCGGTGCGGCACCCTCGATTGCGGCGCACCCGATCGGCCTGTTGCGCCGGCTGCACTTCCGGGTCACCGTCAATACCGACAACCGGCTGATGAGTGATACCTCGATGACGAAAGAAATGGCTTTGCTCACCGAGGCATTCGGCTACGACTGGTCTGACCTGCAGTGGCTGACCGTGAACGCGATGAAGAGTGCCTTCATCGGTTTCGACGAGCGGCTGGCGATCATCAACTCACAGATCAAGCCCCGCTACGCCGAGCTGATGGGCTGACTCGCTACGCCGAGCTGATGGGCTGAGCTGTGTCACGCTGGGCGATGGGCGGGTCGATCCTCGGCGGCAGGAGCTGCTCTATCGCCAGCCCCAGCGCGAGCACGCCGGCGTCATCGCCGCGCTCACCGATCACGGTGATGCCGACCGGCAGGCCGTCGACGATGCCGCCCTGCAGCGTCAAGGCCGGCGCACCGGTGACGGCCGCGGGTGTCGAGGTCGAGATGTGGCCGTCCTCGCTGCCGGAGTAACTGGTGAGCCAGGCCGGACGGTTGGTCAGCGTTATCGCGTAGTCGTGGCCCGCGAGGACCGCCTTCAGCGCGGCCTGCGCGCCGATGTCGGCGCGGGAGCGTGCCTGCAGGTAGTCCGTCGATTCGAGGCTCGGTGCAGCTTGCGCGAGAGCGAAGATCTCGTCGGAGAACTTCGACAGCTCGACCGGGTCGGTGCGGTTGAAGTGCAGCAGCTCGGCCCAACTGCGCGGATGCTGGCCCGGGCGCTGCGCCAGGTAGGCAGGCAACTCGACCGCGAACTCGCTCAGCAGCGCCGTGAACTCGTCATCGGAGAACGGACCTCCCGGATCGGCGTCACCGCTGGCCAGGACGCAACCGGCCGCGGCCAGCTGGTCGGCGAGCTTGCGCAGCACCGCCGCTGTTTCCGGCTCGGTGTCTTTGGGCAGCCACACCGATATGCCGAGACCGTTCAGCGGCATCGGCTCGATCTCGAGCCTGACACCGGCCAGTACCTCATAGAGCCGGGCCGCGTCGCTGACGCAGCGGGTGATCGGGCCAGCGACGTCCTGACGCGAGGAGATGGGGACGATCCCCGCGCCCGGTACGGTGCCGTGCGTGGGCTTGAAGCCGACGACCCCGCACAGGCCGGCCGGTGAGACGATCGAACCGTCGGTCTCCGTCCCGACGGTGAGCGGAGCCAGCGCGGCGGCGACGGCAGCGGCCGAACCCGAGGAGGATCCGGAGGTGTTGCGCGCCGGGTCGTAGGGATTGTTCGTCTGGCCGCCGACCGCACTCCAGCCGCTGGTCGAAGCGGTCGAGCGGAAGTTCGCCCATTCGGAGAGATTCGTCGATCCGAGAAGGACCATCCCTGCCCGCCGGATTCGCCCGACGACGGGGGCGTCCTGGCTCGGCGGAGATGCCAGAAGCGCTCGCGATCCGGCGGTGCCAGGAAGCCCCGCAGCCTCGATGTTGTCCTTGATCAGGATCGGTACACCGTCCAGCGGCCCGATCACGCCAGCGGCGAGGCGGCGGGCGTCTGATGCCGCGGCCTCCGCGAGAGCTCGATCCGGATCGGTCGCGATCACCGCGTTGATGCCGGGATCCAGCGCTGCGATCCGCTGCAGGTAGTACCGGGTGATCTCGAGGGCAGTGGCCTGGCCCGATTCGAGCATTGCCCCGATCTCACGGGCCGTGTGCTCAACCGGATCACTCACGCGTCATCCCTCACGCGTCGCCGCTCTGCACGCCGCGCGACTCGTTGTCCTCAGCGGTGTCGTTGTCCGAAACGGCGTCGGTCTCCTCCAGCGGGGTGACGCTGGAGCCCTCCCAGCGCAACCAGGTTTCAATGCGGTTCAGTGCGCGTTCCCAGCTTCCGGCGATCACGTCGCCGAGCTTGGTCCACTCGGCCTCGCCCTCCTTGCCGTGATAGCTCGTCTCGCCTTCGACCAGCAACGCGTACTCGCGGGTGTTGTTCAGCAACGAGCGGAGCGCGCCGTCCTCGCAGGTCTCGGCGATCCGGCCGGCGATGTCCACCGTGTCGCCCAACTCGGACACGACCACCGGATCTGCTTCGCCGGCGGCCCATTCATACACCGCGTCGAAGTCGTAGTAGGCCTCCTCGGCGGGCTGCAGCGCAGCCGTGCCCTGATCCTCGAACGACTTCCACGCTGGGTGGTCGGACAGGTCGTGTTCAGGGTTCTCAGCGAGCCACGCCTCCAGTTCGGCGGCGGTACCCAGCAGCACGATTTTGGAGCCGTCGCCGAGGAATCCCTGCCATTCCTCACCATCGCTGTCCTGCCACGGCGGCGCGAACAGGGTGATTCCACGGCGGCCGTTGGCGGCCAGGCTGATGGCGACGATCGGTTCGCTGAAGGACGGCATGCCGCAAACTTACCGGGTCGCCGCGGGGCCGCCCGGCAGCCCGCTGCGTACCCGCTGGTCAGGTGGCGGGCTCGCCGGTAGCGCCTCAGCGCGGGCGGCTCGGCCCTGAGTCAGACGCCGGTCGGATGCCAGACCGTTTTGGTCTCGACGAAGGCCCCGAGGCGAGCGATGCCTGGCTCGGCCAGCGGATCGAACTCAGCCGGCGCGAAGACCCGCTTCACGGTGTCCGCGGCTGCCTCGGCAAGAGCAACGCGGGCGCCGGTCTCGGCACCGGTGAGATCCAGCGCGTTGACGTCTCGGTGGGCGGCCAGCCACGGTGCAAGCTCGGTGACCGAGCCGGTCAGCAGGTTGAGCACGCCGCCGGGCAGGTCCGAGGTAGCCAATGCCTCGGCGAGGGAGACAACCGGCAGCGGGCGCTGCGAAGACGCGATCACCACCACGGTGTTCCCGGTGACCAGGGCCGGCGCCACGACCGAGACGAAGCCCAGCAGGCTTGAGTCCTGCGGGGCGATGAGGCCCACCACGCCGGTCGGCTCGGGCGTCGAGAAGTTGAAATACGGCCCGGCTACCGGGTTCGAGCCACCGACGACCTGGGCGTACTTGTCGGCCCAGCCGGCGTACCAGACCCAGCGGTCGACCGCGGCGTCCACCTGCGCCGCGGCTTGTGAGTCCGACAGTCCTTCGGCCGCGGCCACCTCCGCGGCGAACTGGTCGCGCCGGCCCTCCAGCATCTCGGCGATCCGGTAGAGGATCTGGCCCCGGTTGTACGCCGTCGCACCGGACCAGCCTGGGAACGCCTTGCGTGCCGCGCTGACGGCGTCGCGAAGATCCTTGCGCGACGCCTGTGCGGCGTGGGCCAGTAGCGCCCCCGCGCGGTCATAAACCGGGTAGGAGCGGCCCGACTCCGAGCGAGGGAACGCGCCGCCGATGTAGAGCTTGTAGGTCTTGCGCACGGCGATCCGCTCGCCGGTCGCGGGCTGCCGGGCGACCGCTGTGGACTTGTTCGGCGTCGTTTTCGCAGGCCTCGATAGGCCCGTTTTTACCTTACTGGGCAAGGTAGCCCTCGCTTTCGAGATAGCTGGTGAGACCGTGCCGTCCGCCCTCGCGCCCGAAGCCGGACTCCTTGTAACCACCGAAGGGCGAGGCCGGATCGAAGCGGTTGAAGGTGTTGGCCCAGACCACGCCGGCACGCAGCTTGTTCGCCGCCCACAGAATGCGCGAGCCCTTCTCCGTCCAGATTCCGGCGCTCAGGCCGTACGGCGTGTTGTTGGCCTTCTCGATCGCCTCGGCCGGGGTGCGGAACGTCAGCACGGACAGGACTGGGCCGAAGATCTCTTCCCGCGCGATCCGGTTGGCTTGGCTGACTCCGGTGAAGACGGTCGGTGGGAACCAGAATCCCCTGTCGGGCAAAGGGCAATCCGGTGACCAGCGGGTGGCGCCCTCGGCATCACCGGAATCGGCGAGGGCGCGAACCCGGGCCAGCTGGGCAGAGGAGTTGATCGCGCCGATGTCGGTGTTCTTGTCCAGCGGGTCGCCCAGCCGCAGGGTTTGCAGGCGCTCTTGCAGGCCGGCGATCACCTCCTCGTGCACTGATTCCTGCACGAGCAGCCGCGATCCCGCGCAGCAGACGTGACCCTGATTGAAGAAGATGCCGTTGACGATGCCCTCGATGGCCTGGTCGATCGCCGCGTCGTCGAAGATGATGTTGGCCGCCTTGCCGCCCAGCTCGAGCGATACGCGTTTGCCCGACGCTGCAACGGACTTCTGAATCATCTTGCCGACGCCGGTCGAGCCGGTGAAGGCGATCTTGTCGACGCCCGGGTGGTCGACGATCGACTGCCCGACCGATGGGCCGCCGGGCAGGATGTTCACCACGCCGGGCGGCAGGTCGCATTCGGCGATGATCTCGGCCAGGGTGAGTGCGGTGAGCGGCGTGGTCTCGGCCGGTTTGAGCACGACGGTGTTGCCGGTGGCCAGTGCAGGAGCGATCTTCCAGGCGGCCATCAACAGCGGGAAGTTCCACGGGATCACCTGCCCGGCGACACCGATCGGCCGGGGCGCTGGGCCCAGGCCGGCGTACTGCAGCTTGTCGGCCCATCCGGCGTAGTAGAAGAAGTGCGCCGCCGCGGTGGGGATGTCGACGTCGCGCGATTCCCTGATCGGCTTGCCGTTGTCGAGTGACTCCAGGACGGCCAGTTCGCGGGCCCGTTCCTGAATGGCCCGCGCGATCCGGAATAGGTACTTGGCTCGCTCGGCGCCGGAGGTCGCTGACCAGGTTCCCTCATAGGCCTTGCGGGCGGCAGCGACCGCGTCATCCACGTCGGCCGCATTCGCCTCGGCAACCTCGGCCAGTGGCTCTTCATCGGCTGGGTTGATGGTCTTGATCGCCTCACCGCGGCCGTCACGGAACTCGCCGTTGACGAAGATCCCGTAGGAAGGCTTGAGCCTGGCGATGTCCCTCGACTCCGGTGCCGGGGCGTATTCGAATGCTGTGCTGGGCATGGACTGTCAGCCCTTTCAGTCGATCGAGACGTAATCGGGGCCGTCGTAGGCGCCGGTGGTCAGCTTGTGCCGCTGCTGCAACAGGTCGTTGAGCAAGGTGGACGCGCCGAAGCGGAACGTGTGCGGATTCAGCCAGCGATCCCCGGCCGTCTCGTTCACCATGACCAGGTAGCGGACGGCTTCTTTCGTGGTGCGGATGCCGCCGGCCAGTTTCACGCCGCGCACGTCGCCGGTCCGCGCCGCGAAATCGCGCACTGCCTGCAACATCACCAGGGCAACCGGGGGAGTGGCGGCAGGGGTCACCTTGCCGGTCGAGGTCTTGATGAAATCGCCGCCGGCCAGCAGCGCCAGCCATGAGGCACGGCGGACCGAATCCAAGGTCACCAGCTCGCCGGTCTCCAGGATGACTTTCAGGTGTGCCGCACCGCAGGCCTGCTTGACCGCGACGATCTCGTCGAAGACGTCCAGATAGCGGCCCGACAGGAACGCTCCCCGGTCGATCACCATGTCGATCTCGGTGGCCCCGGCGCGGACCGCGTCGTGGACGTCGTGCAGCTTGGTCTGCAAAGAAGCGCGCCCGGACGGGAAGGCTGTGGCCACCGAGGCAGTCTGAACGCCCGTGCCCGCCAGGGACTCGACAGCCGTCGCCACGAGGTCCGGGTAGACACAGACCGCGGCGACAGCGGGCGTGGACGGGTCCGACGGGTCCGGACGGGCCGCCTTGGCACAGAGCGAGCGGACCTTGCCGTGCGTGTCGGCGCCTTCGAGCGTCGTCAGGTCCACCATGCTGATAGCCGTATCGATGGCCCAGGCCTTCGCCGTGGTCTTGATGCTGCGAGTGGCCAGTGCGGCCGCCCTCGCCTCGGCCCCGACCTGATCAACGCCAGAAAGGCCGTGCAGGAAGCGGCGCAGTGACGCATTGTCGCGGGTGACGTCCGCGAGCTCCGGGCTGGCTGGCATTCCGGCACCGCCCTGCGAACCGTCCGTGCCGGGCTGCAGGAAAGCGGTACTCATCAGGCCAGTCTAGGTGCTGCTATCGCCACGCGAGGGGGCAACATGTGCCCTCTGAAGGACCCCGACTTGTCGGTAGTCAACGCAGAAATAAGCTGATCGTCAGTCCGAACCGGCATCATGGCGAGCGTGACTGTTCCCCCCGGCCAGGATGGTCCCCACGATCAGGATGATGCCCCCGAGCAGGACGGTCCCCACGATCAGGATGATCCCCTCAATCAGGACGGCTCCGAGGCCGATTACCGCTTCACCCTTGCCAATGAGCGCACCCTGCTGGCCTACCTTCGCACTGCCCTCGCGCTGGACGCGGCGGGGCTGGCCGCGGTGCAATTCCTGACCGACATCGGCTCGCACTGGGGCCGGGCGCTGCTGGGCCTGCTGCTGGCGGCTGCCGGCACGGTGGCGGCAACCGGCGGATACCTGCGCTGGCGCGCGATTCAGCAGGCCATGCGCAGTGACGCGCCGTTGCCCCAGGCGAAGCTGCCATTGCTGCTGGCCGCGGTGGTGGCCCTGATCTCCGTCGGCGCGCTGATCGGCGTGCTGATCCGATGAGTCAGGACTCAGGCGCGGCGGGCCGCACGTCGCTGGCACAACGCCGAACCCTGCTGGGCCTCGTGCTGAATGCAAGCCTGCTGTTCAGGCTGCCACCGTTCGGATATCTGGCCGGGACCCTGGTGCTGCTAGCCGCCGCCTGCGGACTGCTGGCCGGCCGGGGCGGCCGCGGATTGCGGGCCGTGCTGGCACCGACGGTGGTGGTGGCCGCAGCGGGGATCCTGGATCTGATCACCATCCTGACAACCCGCCGTTAGGCTCTGCACCGTGCGCACCGTCGTCGTGGAACATCCCATCGTCCGTACCCGGCTCTCGGTGATGCGGAACGAATCGTCCAGCAATGCCGAGTTCCGGGCAGCCCTGCGCGAACTGTCGACCCTGCTGGTGTACGAAGCAACCCGTGAGTTGCCGGTGACCGAGCTGCCGATCAGGACGCCGGTAGGGCCTACCCGAGGGGTGACGCTGGCCAACCCGCCCCTGCTGGTGCCGGTACTGCGGGCTGGTCTGGGAATGGCCGAGGCGGCCTTCAACCTGCTGCCCGAGTCCCAGATGGGGTTCGTGGGCCTGGCTCGCAACGAAGAGACCCACCAACCCGAGGCCTATATGGCCTCGCTCCCCGAGTCGCTGGCCGGCCGTCCGGTACTGGTGCTGGACCCGATGCTTGCGACCGGCGGTTCGTTGCTGCACTGCTGCGAGCTGCTGCACTCCCGCGGCGCCAGCGAGATCATCGTGATCTGTGCGCTGGCCGCGCCGGAGGGCATCGAGCGCGTCGCGGCGAGCAACCTGGCCTCGGCAGTCTTCACCGCGAGCATCGACGAGGGGCTGAACGCCAGCGCCTACATCGTGCCGGGCCTGGGCGACGCGGGCGACCGCCAGTTCGGCCCCCGCTAGGCCGGGACGGCTCTTTGCTGACAGTTCCCTGAGATTGGGTCACAGTCCGCTATCGACACAGTGTCTGAGCAGCCCACGCCATGGTCATAACAAGGTTGGGTTGCTTAGTCTCTACGGCACGGCCGCGTCTGATGCAACGCCACGGGGGATGGCAAGCGTCTAGTCAGTAGTGACGACCGACCGAACGTCAGGGGATTGCTTTGTTCGAGGAGATTCCGCGGCAACGCCGCGGACTCGCATGGCTGCCCGCCCGACGCGTTGTGCTGGGGCCGTTCGTGCTCGGCGGCGGCGTAGCTCTGGCGGCCCTCGGCGGCTCGGTTGCGGTGGCGGCCACGGTCATCACGGCGTCCACCTTCGGCCTCTCCGATCTAGGTCACAGCCACCCGAGAAAGGTGGTCGCGGCCGCCAGCTCATCGCAGCAGCAGCCGCGGTCGCAGCCGCCCGTCCACGCAACGAACGAGGCTTCCGCTGCCGGCAAGCCGGGCAGCGGCAGCACCACCGGGACTCCCAGCGTCCGCCCGCCCGGCCCCCCGGCGACGGTGCCGCCCGCGCAATCGACCGCCTCGCCCACCCCGCGCTCACCCTCGGCGCCGGCCGTGGCCGGCCCGACCGGCGGCACGTCGGCCCCGGGATCCTCCTCGGCCACCCCGTCGCCCAGCCAGCCCGCGGGGAACGCGACGATCTGGGTCAGCGGCTACGACTCACCGTCCTTGTCAGTGTTATTTCAGTACGCACGCGTCCAGCACGGCGCGGGATCCGACGGCGGTGACCTCTATTCCATCGACTCGCCCGCGACCTACCGCGCCGGCCTGGCCCGGGCGGTCACGATCGTGTCGGGCCGCACACTGTGCCCGCCGGCCGGAAACCGGTGCACCAGCTCTCAGCTGATCGCCGCGGCTCCCAACGGCTTCTACGCCGAGGTCGGGATCGATGCCGACGGATCGCTGCAATCGGTGATCGAACGGGACAACCCCGGCGCGGCAGACTCGAGCCCGTCCCGCTTCGCCACCCAGAGTTCCTCGAACTCGCCGACTCCATCGGCCTCCGCCAGCGGCTGAGGCCAGCAGCTCCACCGCTCAGAAGCCGAGAACCTCGCTGATCTCGGCGCCCAGTTCGGCCAGACCGTCCGAGCCGTCGGCGCCATCGCTCGACGAGCCGGCCGGGATGACGAGCTCGAGGTAGGCCTTGCACTTCGGTTCGGTGCCGGACGGGCGAACCACCACCCGGCCGCCGTCGAACCGCAGGATCACCACGTCGTTGTCTGGTGCCAGGTCCAGGAGCGTGACCGGCCGTCCGAGCAAAGTTGCCGGCGGGTGTGCCCGCAGCCGGGCCATGGCGTTGGCGATCACCGACGGATCCGTCACTCGCCACGCCAGCTGGCTGGTCAGGTAGTGCCCGTACTCCTGGGCAAGCTCAGCCAGCCGTTGCGGCAGCGATGAGCCGCGGGCTTTCAGGCTCGCCGCCAGCTCGGCTGCCAACAGGGCCGCGGAGATCCCGTCCTTGTCGCGTACGAGCTGCGGCGCGACCGCATAACCGAGCGCCTCTTCATAGCCGTAGACCAGGTCGTCGGCCGCGCGGGAGATCCACTTGAAACCGGTGAGCGTCTCGGCGAAGCCGACGCCGTGTCGGGCGGCCATTGCCGAGAGCATCGTCGACGAGACGATCGTCGTGGCGTACGTGCCCCGCACCCCTCGGGCGAGCAGCCAGTCTGCCAGCAGCACCCCTACCTCGTCGCCGCGCAGCATTCGCCAGCCGCCGGCGAACCTGGCGCCGAGGGCGCACCGGTCGGCGTCCGGGTCGTTGGCGATGATCAGCTCGGCGTCCTCGTCGACGGCCTGAGCCAGCGCGAGGTCCATCGCACCGGGTTCCTCCGGATTCGGAAAGGACACGGTCGGGAATTCCGGGTCCGGCTCCGCCTGGGCCGGCACCGAGGACGGCTGGCTGAACCCAGCCGCCGCGAAGACTGAACGCAGGACCTCCGTCCCGACGCCGTGCATCGCCGTGTGCACGATCCGCAGGTCCCGGGGCCCCGGCCGCGCGAGGCCCGCGACCGCGGCGACGTAGTCCTGCACGATTTCCTCGTCCAGGACGCTGTACTCCTCGGAAAGGGCGATCCCGCGCACCGAGGGCACGGCACGGATCCGGGCCTCGATCTCGAGGTCCATCGGCGGGACGATCTGGGCACCGTCGGCGGCATAGACCTTGTAACCGTTGTCCTGCGGCGGGTTGTGCGAGGCGGTGACCATCACGCCCGCGGCCGCTGCCAGCCTGCCTACCGCGAAGGCGAGTACCGGGGTGGGTAGCACCCGGGGCATCAACCGGGCCGAGAAACCGGCCGCCGCGAAGATCTCCGCCGAGTTCTCGGCGAACCAGCGGGAACCGTGGCGCGCGTCGTAGCCGATCACGACGATGCCGCCGGCCCGTCCGGAATCCTTGAGATGGGCCGCCAGCCCGGCCGCCGCCCGCCGGACGACGGCGGTGTTCATCCCGTTGGGGCCCGCCCGCAACGGGCCCCGCAAGCCCGCGGTGCCGAAGGTCAGGGGTCCCGAGAATCGATCGGCCAGCTCGGCCGAGGCCCGCTCGTCGCCGCCGGTCGCCTTCTCCAGGAGCTCTCGCAGCTCGGCGGCGTCGCGCGCGTCGGCCTCGTCGGCGATCCAGGCCAGCACCTCGGCGCGCAGGGCATCAGGCGGGCTCATGGGGCATCCTGGTGCTCGCACGAGCGCGTCACTTCGGGCGTCGTCACAGGCGGCCGAGCAGGTCGCTGAGCAGGCCGCCCGCGCGAGTGGCCGCTGCCTTGCCGGCAGCCAGGACCTCTTCATGGTCCAGCGGTTCGCCGGTGATCCCTGCCGCCAGGTTGGTGACGAGTGAAATCCCCAGCACCTCCGATCCCTCGGCGCGTGCCGCGATCGCTTCCAACGCGGTCGACATGCCGACCAGGTCCGCGCCCAGCGTGCGAGCCATCCGCACCTCCGCGGGCGTCTCGTACTGTGGGCCGGGAAATTGGGCGTACACGCCTTCGGCCAGCGACGGATCGATCTCGCGCATCAGGGCCCGCAACCGCTTGGAATACAAGTCGGTGAGGTCCACGAACCGGGCGCCGGCCAGCGGGGTTGCCCAGGTGAGGTTCAGCTGGTCAGAGATCAGCACCGGATCGCCGACGGCCAGGTCCGCTCGCAAGCCGCCGCACGCATTGGTCAGCACCGTCACGGTGCAACCTGCCGCTGCCGCCACCCGCACTCCGTGGGCCACAGCCATCGGGTTGCGTGACTCGTAGTAATGCGTTCGGCCGAGGAAGGCCAGCACCCGCTTGCCGCCCACCTGCAACGAGCGGATCTTGCCCGCGTGCCCGGCCACGGCCGGCGGCAGGAATCCGGGCAGGTCGGTGTTGTCGAACTCCACGTAGTCCTGGCCCATGGCGTCCACCGCCGGGACCCAGCCGGAGCCGAGCACCAGGGCGACGTCGTGGCCGGCGACTCCGCTCTTGTCGGCGAGCACCGCCGCCGCGGCACGCGCATCGTCCATCGGGTCTGAGGGTGCGATCGGTGTCGAAGTCACAGCGAGGCAGCCTAACGTCAACGCTCTCGGCTAGGCGAGAGATCTGCCACTTGATTCCGCCGTAATTGCCGCCGCCGACATATATTCCGGCAATGACCGCCTCCGAAACCGAGCTGCCGCTGGCCGCTGACTTCGAGCCGGCCACGAAGCAAGCGTGGCGCTCGCTGGTGTCGGCAGTGCTCGCCCGATCCGCGACCCGAAGCGGCCCGGACGCGGCCACGTCGGACCCCGAAGAGGCGCTGGGCAGCACGACCTACGACGGCATCCCGATCCGCCCGCTGTACACCCGGCAAGACCTGCCGGACGGTTGGGACGCGGCCGTTCCCGGTCAGGCTCCGTTCCGCCGTGGCTCGACCGTTGACGGCGCCGCGGCTGCGGGCTGGGACGTCCGGCAGCGGCATGCCGATGCTGACCCGAAGCGGCTGAACACCTCGCTGCTCACGGATCTGGAAAATGGGGTCACGTCGCTGTGGTTGGTGCTCGGCGGGGGCGGCCTGGCCGTCGAGGATCTCGCGGTCGCACTCGATGGCGTCTACCTCGATCTCGCCCCGGTCGCGATCCAGGCCGGAGCCGCTACCGAGGCGGCGGTCGCCGCACTGCTCGCACTGGCCGACGCTCGGGGCGTGCCGCGCTCCGAGCTTCGCGCGAGCTTCGGCGCCGATCCGATCGGTGAGCTCGCCCGTACCGGCGCGGAGCCTGACCTCGGCGTGGTGGGCCGGCTCGCTGACCTGGCGCGTGACCGGGCGCAGGTGACCGTCGCGGTTGCGGACGGAACGGTCTATCACGATGCGGGTGGTAGTGACGCCGACGAGATCGCGATCGCCACCGCAGTAGGAGTCGCCTACCTGCGCGCGCTGGTCGATTCCGGCTGGAGCACCGAGCAAGCCTTGGGCCTCATCGAGTTCAGGCTTGCGGTGACAGCGGATCAGTTCAGCTCGATAGCCAAGCTGCGTGCGGCCCGCATCGTATGGGCGCGCGTTGCCGAGCTAAGTGGCGTTCCGGAGCCCGAGCGCGGCCAACGGCAACATGCCGTCACCTCAGCCGCGATGCTGACCCGTCGGGACCCGTGGGTGAACATGCTGCGCACCACGATCGCCTGTTTCGCTGCCGCGGTCGGCGGTACCGATGCGATCACGGTGCTTCCCTTCGACTCGGCCATCGGGGTGTCCGATGATTTCGCCCGCCGGATCGCGCGCAATACCCAGTCGGTGCTGCATGACGAGTCCAGCCTTGCCAGGGTGATCGATCCGGCCGGTGGCTCGTTCTACGTCGAGGCGCTGACCGACGAACTCGCCGAGCGGGCCTGGCAGATCTTCACCGGGATCGAGCGGGCCGGCGGAGCGCTGGGGGCTCTGAGGTCAGGCCACATACCGTCCCTGCTCGCCGACACCCGGGAACAGCGGCGCAAGGCTGTGGCCACCCGTAAGGATCCGATCACCGGGGTCTCGGAGTTCGCGTTCATCGACGAGCCGCCGGTGTCGCGTCCGGCGCCGCAGCGCCCATCCAGCAACGGGCTGCTACCGGTGATCCATTATGCGCAGGACTTCGAGCGACTGCGCGATCGCAGCGACGCCCACGTCGAGCGCACCGGGGCGCGGCCCGCCGTCTTCCTGGCAGGTTTGGGCACACCCGCCCTCAGCAGCGCGCGAGCCGGCTTCGCGGCGAACCTCTTTCAGGCAGCGGGCATTCGCTGCGTATCGGCCACCGGCGAGGTGGCCGAGCTGGTCGAGCAGTTCACCGCTAGCCGGACGTCGGTGGCGTGCCTGTGCTCGACCGATGCGGTCTATGCGGAGCAGGCGGCGTTGGCGGCCCGGGCGCTGCGGGTGGCGGGCGCTCGCACCGTGTACCTGGCGGGACGGTCGGGGGAGCGGGCGGAGTCCGATCGTGCCGCGGGCATCGACGCGTACCTGTTCGCGGGCATCGATGCGATCGAGTTTCTGACGGCCACGCTGGACGATCTGGGCGTGAACCCATGACCGGCGCGGACCTCGGGTTCAACACGGCTCACGCGAGGAGGCCGCGACATGACGGTTCCTGACTTCAGCGCCGCCGAGTTGCGCTCGGCACGCGTGCCTCGTGGCGACGGTAGAGCGAGCGAGGTCGCACCGTGGCTGACGCCGGAAGGCATCACGGTTGCACCGCTGTACTCCGGTGCGGATCTGGCGGGCGTGGACTTCCTGGACACCTACCCCGGCATCGCGCCATACCTGCGCGGGCCCTATCCCACGATGTATGTCAACCAGCCGTGGACGGTGCGTCAGTACGCGGGATTCTCCACGGCCACCGACTCGAACGCGTTCTACCGCAGGAATCTGGCGATGGGCCAGAAGGGTCTGTCCGTCGCCTTCGACCTGCCCACCCATCGCGGCTATGACAGCGACAACCCGCGGGTCGTCGGTGACGTCGGGATGGCCGGCGTGGCGATCGATTCGATCTATGACATGCGCCAGCTCTTCGACGGCATCCCGCTGGACAGGATGAGCGTCTCGATGACGATGAACGGCGCGGTGCTCCCGGTGCTCGCGCTCTACGTGGTGGCCGCCGAGGAGCAGGGGGTCAAGCCCGAGCAACTGTCGGGCACGATCCAGAACGACATCCTCAAAGAGTTCATGGTGCGCAACACCTATATCTACCCGCCGGGCCCGTCGATGCGCATCATCAGTGACATTTTCGCCTTTACCAGTAAGCACATGCCACGCTTCAATTCGATCTCGATCTCTGGCTACCACATCCAGGAAGCCGGTGCCACGAACGATCTCGAGCTGGCCTACACACTGGCCGACGGCATCGAATACCTTCGCGCGGGAATCGCCGCAGGCCTCGACATCGACGCGTTCGTGCCCCGGCTGTCGTTCTTCTGGGCGAGCGGGATGAACTTCTTCTCCGAGGTCGCGAAGTTGCGGGCCGGCCGGCTGCTGTGGGCCAAACTGGTGTCGCAATTCGATCCGAAGAACGAGAAATCCCTGTCGCTGCGGACTCATTCACAAACGTCGGGCTGGTCACTCACCGCGCAGGACGTGTACAACAACGTGATTCGCACGTGCGTCGAAGCGATGGCCGCCACCCAGGGCCACACCCAGTCGCTGCACACCAATGCCCTGGACGAGGCGCTCGCGCTGCCCACCGACTTTTCCGCCCGGATCGCCCGCAACACTCAGCTGCTGTTGCAACAGGAGTCCAGAACCACCCGGGTGATCGACCCGTGGGGCGGTTCTGCCTACGTAGAGAAGCTGACCTATGACCTGGCCCGGCGCGCGTGGGGTCATATCCAGGAGGTCGAGAAGGCCGGCGGGATGGCCAAGGCGATCGAACTCGGCCTGCCCAAGCTGCGTGTGGAGGAAGCCGCCGCCCGGACGCAGGCGCGGATCGACTCGGGACGCCAGCCGGTGATCGGCGTCAACAAATACCGCCTGGCCACCGAGGACGTGCTGGACGTTCTCAAGATCGACAACGCCGACGTGCGCGCGCAGCAGGTGGACAAGCTGCACCGGCTGCGGGCCGAACGTGACGAGGCCGCCACCAGCGCCGCGCTGGAGGCGCTCACCCGTGCCGCGGCGGACGAGCGGCAGAACCTGCTCGGCCTCGCCATCGACGCGGCTCGTGCCAAGGCCACCGTCGGTGAGATCAGCGACGCGCTGGAAAAGGTGTACGGGCGGCACGCCGCGACGATCCGTACCATCTCCGGTGTGTACTCCTCCGAGGCGGAATCCGGTTCGGGTGCTGGCTCGGGGGCGATCAGCCGGGCCCGAGCGGCCACTGACAGATTCGCCGACGAGCACGGTCGACGGCCGCGAATCCTGGTCGCCAAGATGGGTCAGGACGGTCACGACCGGGGCCAGAAGGTGATCGCCACGGCCTTCGCGGACCTGGGTTTCGACGTGGATGTGGGGCCGCTGTTCCAGACGCCGGCCGAGGTCGCGCGGCAAGCCATCGAAGCCGATGTCCACGTCGTCGGGGTGAACTCGCTGGCCGCCGGGCACCTCACGCTGGTTCCCGCGCTGCGCGACGAGCTGGCCGCGCTGGGCCGTCCGGACATCCTGATCGTGGTCGGCGGGGTGATCCCGCCGCAGGACTTCGATGCGCTGCGAGCGGCCGGCGCCGCCGCGATCTTCCCGCCGGGCACGGTGATCGCGGAGTCGGCGTGCGAGCTGCTCACGACGCTGGACGAGTCGCTGTCACGCACCCAGTGATGGCCGACGGCTCAGCGCCGGCCGGCGGCGACTACCTGGATGCGATCCTGGCCGGTGATCGGGCTTCGGTCGCGCGGGCGATCACCCTGCTGGAGTCGAGCCGCCCGGATCACCGCGAGCAGGCGCAGCAGTTGCTGGCCCGGCTGCTGCCGCACACCGGTGGCGCCCGGCGCATCGGGGTCACCGGTGTCCCAGGGGTCGGCAAGTCCACCTTCGTCGACGCGCTGGGCATGAACTTGATCGGGGCGGGTCACCGGGTCGCCGTGCTCGCCGTCGATCCGTCCTCCAGCAAGACCGGCGGCAGCATCCTCGGCGACCGCACCAGGATGGCGCGGCTGGCCGGGTCCGAGGCGGCTTTCGTCCGTCCGTCACCGAGCGGCGCGACGCTGGGCGGGGTGGCCAAGGCGACCCGGGAGTCGATCCTGGTGATGGAGGCCGCCGGCTATGACATCGTGCTGGTCGAGACGGTCGGCGTCGGGCAGTCCGAGTACGTGGTGGCCGGGATGGTCGACAGCTTCCTGTTCCTGACCCTGGCTCGTACCGGCGATTCGCTGCAGGGCATGAAGCGGGGAATTCTGGAACTCGCCGACGTCGTGGCGGTCAACAAGGCAGACAGCGGCCACGAGACCGAGGCGAGCCAGGCCGCCCGCGAGCTTTCGGGTGCGCTTCGCCTGCTGCGCGGCTCGGATGAGGACTGGCAGCCCCCGGTGCTGACCTGCTCCGGCCTGCGCAATGAGGGGCTGGATCGGGTGTGGGAGCAGCTGGAACGCCACCGCGCGCAGCTGAGCCGGGATGGCGGCCTGGCGGGGAAGCGGCGCGCTCAGCTGGTCGACTGGACTCGCAGCATGGTGTCGGATCGACTGCTCTCGGTCCTGCAGACATCCCACGGTCGCGCGCTCGCCGCCGAGCATGAGGCAGCGGTGCTGGCCGGCACCGTGACGCCCGATCAGGCCGCGTCGGCAATTGTGGCTGGACTTGTCGCAGGTCCCGGCTAGGGTCCCTCTATGGCTGAAGTCGCGGAACCGATCACCCGCTACAAGGCCCTGTGCATCGATGTCACCGACGAGCGCGCGGGCCAGCAATTCTGGTCAGAGGTACTCGGTCTGGAGATCTCGGGCCGCGAGGCGCACCGCTGGCTGGCCGGTGAGACCAGCCAGCAGGTCGTCTGGATCAACGAGGTGCCCGAGCCCAAGACGGTGAAGAACCGAGTTCATCTGGACGTCTTCGCGAACTCGGTCGACGAACTGCTGGCTCTCGGGGCGCGGCGTCTGGCCGACTTCCCGCATTGGACGGTGATGGCGGCTCCTGACGGTCAGGAGTTCTGCGCCTTCGTGCGTGACGACCCACCGCGCCATCGCCTCAAGGATGTGGTGGTCGACTCGCAAGATCCCGAGCGGATCGCCCGGTGGTGGCAGTCGGTGTTGGGCGGCGTGCTCGACTCCGACCCTGACAATTCGTGGTGGTGGCTCGATGGGATTGCCGGCGCACCGTTCGAGTCGATCGACTTCGTGCCCGTACCGGAGCCCAAGACCGCGAAGAATCGAGTGCACTGGGACGTCCTGGTCAATGATCTTGGGCTGTTGGTGGACGCCGGTGCCAGGGTGCTCAGGCCGAAGGGAGGCGATATCAGCTGGCACGTGATGGCAGACCCTGACGGCAACGAATTCTGTGCCTTCGACGACTGAAGCGCTGGCGGCGTGTTACGGCAGGCGGATGCGCTGACCGGCGGTTCGACATCGCGTGCCCGCAGTCCGCAACTGTTGTGTCCGAGTCGAAACGACCACAACCGGGATCGGTCCGGCGCCACGGGGCCGTCTGGCTTCTCGCCTTTGGATCCGGAGCGAGAGGCCTGTGT
>JAVEES010000425.1 GCA_030840285.1 Pseudonocardiales bacterium | reverse complement strand
TACGACCACAACATCGCCCTGCAGGCCCTCGGCAAGTCGTCGGAGTCTGTCGTCTCCATGCTGCAGATCCCCGGCGAGGTGGAGGTTTGCCGTACGGATCTCCAGGGCCAGATAAAGAGCCCGGCAGACTGGTCGGGCCGGTCGCTCGGCATCACCGACACCGGCTCGTCCACCGACTTCCTCACGCAGTACCTGGCAACCAAGAATGGGGTGTCGCCCTCCAAGACCGTCCGCCGCGGAGTCGGGGCCGGCGCGACATTCATTGCCGCCATGAAGCAGAAGGCGATCGACTGCGGCATGACCACCGAGCCGACGGTCTCGCAGGTGCTCAGCGATCACACCGGATTCATCCTGCTCGACATGCGCACCGCCGCCGGGTCGCGGCAGGCGCTGGGCGGTACCTACCCCGCGACCTCGCTCTACATGACCACTGCCTACGTCAACGCCCACCACGATGTCGTGCAGAAGCTGGTCAATGCCTACGTCGCAACGCTGAAGTGGATCCAGGCGCACACCGGTACGCAGATCGCCGACATGATGCCGGCCGACTACTACGCCGGCGTCGGCAAGGCGACCTATGCCCAGGCCCTTGACTCGGAGAAAGGTATCTTCAACCCGACTGGCCTGATGCCGGCCGACGGACCGAAGACCTGCCTGGCCGTGCAGGACGCGTTCAACGACACGGTGAAGGGCAAGAACATCGACCTGGCCAAGACCTACACGGACTCGTTCGTGAAGGCGGCGACTCCCCTGAGCTGATCATCAGACGCAGCGGGGCCGGCGCGGTGTACCAGAGCCGGCCCCGTCGTGTGTCGGGCACCGCTCTCTCATTCGGGACTTTTCACCGCTCACCGTACGAGAATTTCCTGCTGGCTGGTAGTGAAAGTGGTGCTGTCCACCAAGACACGCCTGCCTTCCAGCGGGATCGTTGGGTTGTCGCCAGGAGGCAACGATGACAGTTCCCGAGCAGTTATCCGAGCAGTTGTCCGTGCGGTTGTCCGAGCAGCAGAGATTCAGCACCGTCGCCGAGATCAACAAGAAGATCGCGGCCGAGCGCCTGCAGTATCGCGCCGCCTACCTCGCTGGTCACGACGGGGAAGCGGAATACCTGGTGTACGAGATTGCCCGCCTGGAGAACCTCCGCAACATCGTCCAGCGACAGAACATCGCCTGATGAGGGGCCTGATAAGGCTGATCGCCATCGGGTGGAATATCGGTTAGCCTCGCTGCGTGAGGGCGCTGGCGCGTTTGCTCGACGCGTCGCGAGGGACTGGCCCGGCCGCTGAGCTTTCCCTGGCCCCAACGGCCGGCGGTTTGACGCGCCGGATGATAGCGGCGAGTGCGCTGCTCGCGCTGATCATCGGCGGCGCGTTCGCGTTGCTGCTATTCGCGATCGGCGACCTGCGCGGCGCCGAACGGCATACCCGGCACGCGCAGGACGTCCTGGTATCGGCCAACGAACTCGAGCGCCTGCTGCTCGACCTGGAGACCGGCCAGCGCGGCTTTCTCCTGACCAGGCAGGAGGCGTTCCTGGAACCGTGGAAGACGGCCCAGACAGCGTTTCCGCGCGAGGCTTCCGCGCTGCTGGCGATGGTGGTTGGCGAAGGCGCAGTGGAAACCGAGGCCAGAGCGATAGAAGTGCAGGAACGCTCCTACATCAACGACTACTCTTTGCCGCTGGTGAACGCGGCGAGACGAGGCGATCCCTCGGCGGCCAGTGTCGCGTCCACCGAGGCGGGCAAGCGGCGAGTCGATGCGATGCGGGCGAACTTCGACCGGCTCATCGGGGCCGAACGCCGCATCGACGCGCGCTCGCGGGCAAGCGCTGAGACCGACGCCGGTCGAGCATCGACTGCCGCTGCCATAGCGCTGGCCGGCTCGATCGCGCTTATCGCGCTCTACGCCGGCTACCTGACCCGTGCGATCGTCCGACCTGTCCGCCGTGCCGCGGTGATGGCCGGACGGCTTGCCGGCGGTGATCTCTCGGCGCGGATGCCCGAGACCGGGGTGGCCGAGATCGTAGAGCTCGAGCGGGCCTTCAATGTGATGGGGCGCTCGCTCGAGCGAGGTCGGGTCGAGCTCGCCGGGCTTGCTGCCGAGCAGGCGTCGTTGCGGCGGGTGGCGACGCTGGTCGCCCAGGGAGCATCTCCGGCCGAGGCGTTCTCCGCGGTTGCCCAGGAACTCGCCCGGCTGCTGGAGGCCGATATCACCATGGTGCTGCGCTTCGAGGAGGAGATGGCCGCGACAGTCGTCGGCGGCTGGAGCGACGGCAGCCTGGTCGTCCCGATCGGGGTCACGATGACGCTGGAGGGCGAAGGCGTCGCCACCAAGATCAGGCAGACCGGGGAGCCGGCCCGGATCGAGCGGTTCGCCGGGCCGCCAGGATCGCTGCCCGGCTGGTACCAGGGCCTGGGTGCGCGAATCGGCGTGGGCAGCCCGATCATCGTCGAAGGCGTGCTCTGGGGCGTGACGGTCGCCGTCTTCACGCGGGCCGGGCCGCTCGCCGAAAACAGCGAGGCGCGGATCGACGGCTTCACCGAGCTCGTCGCCACCGCCATCGCGAACGCGCAGGCGCGAGAGGAGCTCCGGCGGGTCGCCGACGAGCAGGCCGCCCTGCGGCAAGTGGCGACGCTCGTCGCTCGCGCGGCGCAGCCGGCAGCGGTGTTCGCAGCGGTCGCCGAAGAGGTCGGGCGGCTCCTTCCTGCCGATAGCGCATTCGTCGTCCGTTACGACGCCGATGACACCGCCACGATCGTGGGCGGGTGGAGCGCAAGCAGCGACAGCGTTCCGCTCGGGACGCCCTTCACCCTCGGGCCCGGCGACCTGACCCTGCTCGTGCGTGACAGCGGGCAGGCGGCTCGGATCGACGACTATGCCGCCCCTCCGGGCTCGCTGGCCGCCGCGTTGGACATCCACTCCCTGGTTGCCGCGCCGATCACCGTCGAGGGCCGCCTGTGGGGGCTCATCGGAGTCGCCTCCACGCAGGCGGAGCCGCCACCGCCGGGCACCGAGCAGCGCCTGGCCGGCTTCACCGAGCTCGTCGCGACGGCGATCGCGAACGCGGACGCGCGGGCCGAGTTGACGTCATCACGCGCACGCGTCGTCGCCACCGCCGACCAGACGAGGCGCCGCATCGAGCGGGACCTGCACGACGGCGCGCAGCAACGGCTGGTGTCACTGGCGCTGCAGCTGCGCGCGACCCAGGCGTCGGTCCGTCCCGAGCAAGGCGAGCTTCGGGCCGACCTGAGTCACATCGCCACTGGCCTCACCAATGCCCTCGACGAGCTTCGCGAGCTCGCGCGGGGCATCCACCCGGCGAGCTTGGCCGAAGGCGGTCTCGGCCCGGCATTGAAGACACTCGCCCGCCGCTCCGCCGTCCCTGTCTCACTCGACCTGCGTCGGAGTACACGGCTACCCGAGCCGATCGAGGTGGCCGCCTATTACGTCGTCTCGGAAGCGTTGACTAACGCGGCGAAACACTCGCAGGCATCCGCCGTGTGGGTGGAGGTCCAGGCGCGCGACGCCGTCCTGCACATCTCGGTCCGGGACGACGGCCGCGGCGGCGCGGACTTCGCGCGTGGGACCGGGCTCGTCGGCCTCAAGGACCGGGTGGAGGCACTCGGCGGTCGGATGTCCATCGAGAGTGCAGCCGGAGCGGGCACCTGGATGCGAGTGGAACTGCCGGTCATCGAGGACGGCCGCAGCGTCGGCTGATCGGCAGCGTCACGAGAACGTAGTGATGACCTGACCCGCACGACTGCCGATGCTCTACGGTCTGGTCTTTGAACCGGCAAGTTCGCCGTAGGCGATATCGCGGCGCTGGAACCAGATGACATCGCGGTAGGGCGGTCCGGTGGGGTGCCTGCGCAGGTCATCCAGGTCGATATCAGCCATGACCAGAGGTGACTCGCCATAGTCCATCGCCAGGATCTCCCCGTCGGGAGCGAATATTCCGGTGCCGACGCCACCAATCCGCGCGGCCGCGACATAGAGATGATTGTCCATCGCCCGCGCCCGCTGGATTACGCACCACCGCGGCAACGAAAACGGCTTGCTGCGCCCGGCGTCGCGATCCCATTGCGTTGCCCGGTAGTCATTCTCGATGGGAAGCAGCAGAATTTCGGCTCCCAGGCTGGCCACAACACGCGCCGATTCGGCACTCGAGGAATCCATGCATATATTCATCCCGACCCGCGCTCCGACCGGCTGAAGTTCGGTCACCGAGAACCCGTCTCCGGGCGTAACTCCGCGCCAGGCTTCCCTTATTGCAAGATGCACCTTCCGGTACTTGAGCGCGAAACTTCCTTGCGCGTCGATGAGCACCGCTGTGTTGTGCACCAGCTCGCCAGCTCGCTCCAATACCGAGAACCCGATCGCCATGTTGTATCGCCGGGCGGCCTCCACGAACGGCTGGATGTGTTCGGAGGGGATCTCGACGGCGCTCTGCAGCAGGCGCTGACCTCGAAGTTCCGGCATTCCTTGAGCAAGTATGTTCTCGGGCAGGCAGAGCAGATCGGCTCCTGCCTCAGCCGCCTGCTTACACAGCTCTAAGAATCGTTGCTGGTTGTCGCGCATGGTCGCGTCCTGAGAGGTCGGCCGGCTACTTGCCGCGGCTAACCGAATACGCCGGGGGTTTTGCCTTGCGACATTGGCGATCTGCGGGTCCTTCCACTCGACCCAACCGGTGGAACTCCAACGCAGCAACAGCAGCATGAACGGGCGACATTCGGAAACGGTTTCCATCGGTTCACTGGTCAGCACCAGATATTCGTCGTCGTGTGCGGAGTTCCGTAGCGGTGCCCACGATCGGACCGTGCCGTCGCGGTCCACCCACTGCAGCAGCGCCTCCAGTGAGTCACGTCCGCGTGCGAGATCAGCCGACCGGACGCGGACCGATGCGATGACGGGATCGCGGGATTCGCCAACATCAAAGGCCAATTCCCAGCCTCCGTAGCAGCCGTCGCTGCCATTTGAAGTCGCCAGGAAACCTGTGGGGCTCAATAACGTCAGCCCGCCCCGTTGGGCGCGTCAGTCAGGCGGCGGAACGGTATTCGTTGATCAGACCACCAAAGATCTCGGTCCGCCCGATGGCTTCGCCGACGTAGGCCCTCTCGATGGCGGCGTCAGCGATGGGTGGCAGTTGTCTCAACGCGCGATGCGGGCGGTGCGTATTGTAGTGCCTCTCGTACTCGACCAGCACGTGTCGGAGTTGCCGCTCGCTGAAGATCAGCATCCGGTCCAGGCACTCGCGGCGTATCGTGCTGACCCACCGCTCGGCGGAGGCGTTGGCCTTCGGAGCACGAGGCGGACTGCGCAACACCTCGATGCTGGCACCGGCGAACACGGCATCGAACGTCGCGGTAAACTTCGTGTCGCGATCACGGACCAGGAACCGAAACCGATCACCCCGCTGCCCCACGGCGAACATGAGGTTGCGGGCTTGTTGGGTTACCCACTCTCCGCTCGGATGCCGCGTCACCCCCATGATGTGAACCCGTCGCGTACCAATCTCGAGGAAGAAGAACACGTAGATCCGCCGCAGTAGCACCGTGTCGACGGTGAAGAAGTCACACGCCAGCATCGTCGTAGCCTGGGCACGGCAGAACTCCCGCCACGACGGACCAGTGCGCCGGGGAGCCGGATCCAGACCCACCTTCTGGAGGATGTTCCAAACCGTTGCCGGCGCCACCCGATAACCCAGCCCGACCAGCTCGCCGTGGATCCGGCGATGACCCCACGTCGGGTTCTCCCGGGCGAAGCGGATCACCAGGTCACGTATTACGGCCGCAGTACGCGGGCGACCTACGGTTGGTTTCGGCTTCGGTGGGTAGGTCCAATGCCGAGCAACCAGTTGGCGGTGCCAACGCAGCAGTGTCGCCGGCGTCACGATCCTCGCCCGCGCAAGTTCGCGCGGCAGCATCCGGGCAAGCGCTGCCAGCACGAAGCGGTCCTTCGGCTCTAGCCGAGGACGAGTCACCTGCCGACGCAACACCGAGACCTCATGACGCAGCACGAGCAGTTCGACGTCCTTCGCCGACTCGCCACGGCCGCGGGTCACGATCAGAGCAAGCAGCACCCGGAAGGCCGCATACAGAGCAGAGAACAACACCCGAATGATCATGCCGAACCCAGCACGCACACACCGGGCCGAGGTTTTTGAGCCCACACGCTCGCGTTGCACGTTCGTTGCACGCAACGCCCGAGAGAGAATTTTCCTCAGGCCCCGAAACGGCTACAGGCCCCGAAACGGCTACAGGCCCCGAAATACGGGGCCTGTAGGTGGTGGGCGATACTGGGATTGAACCAGTGACGCCCATCGGTAAGCGCCACTGTTGCGAGCCACCCAATTTGCGGGCGAATCTCTCGCTATACAGACGATTTCTCGGCTGACATGGAAACAGTATCGCGTGACTCTAGTGGACGCAAGAGGACACCGATACACTTTGGAACGGGCACGCACAGGGCACGCCTTCCAGGAGGATCAAGTGGCGAAACGCAGCGGCAAGCCGTTTGGATCGCTGCGCCAGCTGCCCTCGAGGCGGTGGCAGGCGCGTTATCACGGCCCGGACGGAATCCGGTACACCGCTCCACTGACGTTCGATACCAAGGGCGACGCCGCGGCGTGGCTTTCCGCCGTCCGTACCGATATGGCCCGCGGCGTTTGGAAGCCAGCAGGCCGGGACAGCAACAAGCCGATGACGTTCGGCGAGTATGCCGACACCTGGTTGAGCGAACGCAACCTCAGGCCCCGGACCCATGAGCACTACACCAAGCTGGTCGACAACCAGATCCGTCCGACGTTCGGTCTCGTGGCCGTGCGCGACATCACCCCCGAACTCGTGCGTCGGTGGCACGCCTCCACCGCGGCCACCACGCCGACGCTCCGAGCCCATGCCTACGCGCTGCTGCGGACTATATGCAACACCGCGGTATCTGACGACCTGCTGGCGTCCAATCCCTGCCGCATCCGCGGCGCGGGTCAAGCCAAACGCGTCCGGAAGATCAAGCCCGCGAGCCTGGACGAACTGACCGTGCTGGTAGCGGCCATGCCCGAGCGGTACCGCCTGATGACCCTGCTCGCCGCCTGGACGCAGCTGCGGTTCGGTGAACTCACCGAGCTACGCCGCTCCGATATTGACGTCAAAAACTCGACTATCCACGTCCGCCGGGGCGTCGTCCGCGCCGAGGGACAGACCATCGTCGGACGCCCCAAGTCTGAAGCGGGGGTGCGCGACGTAGCGATACCTCCACACCTGATGGCGGCGGTCCGAGCACATCTGTCCGAGCACATCACCGGAGGGCGTGACGGGCTGCTGTTCACCTCAGGTACCGGCGCGCAGATCTCCCCCAGCACCCTGTACAAGAGCTACTACCCAGCCCGCGACAAGGCAGGCCGGCCGGACCTCCGTTGGCACGATCTGAGGCACACCGGCGCAGTCCTCGCTGCCTCCACCGGCGCCACACTGGCAGAACTGATGAGCCGCCTAGGACACTCCACCCCCGGCGCTGCGCTGCGCTACCAGCACGCCGCCGAAGGTCGGGATCAGCAGATTGCCAAGGCGCTCTCGGATCTCGCGAAAGGCGGGAACTGATGGCAGAGGATGAGATGCCTGACTTTTACGACCTCGAACCACTTGACGAGCGGCAACTCGAAGGTCGCGTGGAAGCCCTGTTCGGCTACTTCCACAGCGACCGTGCGGCGATGGAGATTGAAGACGCAGCCGCGCTCGCTCAAGCGAGGCTAGATCAGGAACGCCGGGTAAAGCCACAACTCATCTATAGGTGTTCATCCCGACGGCGCTGCGGCCTCTTCACTGTCTGGAATCATCCG
>JAVEES010000314.1 GCA_030840285.1 Pseudonocardiales bacterium | reverse complement strand
GCCCCTCGCGGATGACGTGCGGAAGCGCGCCGAAGGAATCATCGACCAACACCAGCTCGGCGACCGCACCGGCGGCACGGGTGCCGCTGCCCATGGCAACCGCGAGGTCGGCCGCCTTCATAGCCGGCACGTCGTTGACTCCGTCGCCGATCATCGCCACCGAACGGCCGCCGGCCTGAAGGACGTCGATGATCAACCGCTTCTGCTGCGGCCCGACGCGCCCGAGAACGGTGTGCTCATCCAGAAGTCGCCTCAGCTCGTCGCGGTCCGACGGCAGGCGGCTGGCGTCCAGCGCGGGCCCGGTCATCGGAATGCCCACGGCTTCCGCGACCGCCTGCACGGTCCGCGGATGATCGCCGGAAAGCACCTTCAGCGCGATGCCCTGTTCGGTGAAGTAGCGAATTGTTTCGGCCGCTTCGGGCCGGATCACGTCCTCGAGCACGACCAGTGCGACCGGCCGGGGCCCGATCGCCCGTGGCTCTCCGGTCAGGTCCAGGGATTGCGCGCGAGCAAGTACCAGGACGCGGCGACCGGCCTGTGCGTGCACCTCGACCCGAGCCAGGCCCTGATCGGCGGCCTCCGCGGCGAGCAGGGTTTCGGGTACGCCGAGGATCCACACGCCGTCAGCACCGAAGTCCGCGCCGCTCCATCGACGGCCAGATGAGAACGGGACGACCTGACCGGCCCGCCAGCCGGTGCTGAGCGGTAGCGCGGCGGCGATCGCGCGCAGGCTCGCGTTAGGGCTGGGATCGGCGGCTGCGAGCGCGGCGAGCGCCGCCTGGCCAAGCTCGCGGACCCGCTGGCGGTCAAGCGGCTCGACGTTTAGCGGCTCGACTGCGTGCAACCGCAAGTGGCGACCGTCCGTCAGCGTGCCGGTCTTGTCCAGGCACACGACGTCGACCCGTGCCAGCGTCTCGACGGCGACGAGCTGCTGAACGAGAACCTTGCGCTTGCCCAGACGGACCACTGCTACGGCGAAGGCCACGCTGACCAGCAGTACGAGTCCCTCGGGAACCATGCCTACGACGGCCGCCACCGACACCCGGATCGACTCTGCTGTGCTGTGCCGGCGCAGCTGGGTGAGGATCAGGATGATGACCGCGGGGACCAGCGCCCAGGTCACCCACCGAAGAAAGGTGTTGATGCCGTCTCGCAGCTCCGACGGCGGAGTCGTGAAGACCCGCGCCTCTCGGGCCAAGGCGTTGGCGTAGGCGTCCGGGCCCACCCGGCGCGCGCGGTAGCGCATGGTGCCGGCCACCACCGAGGACCCCGAGAACACCTCGTCGCCCGGGCTCTTGCGCACGGTATCGGCCTCGCCGGTCAGCAGCGACTCATCGGCCTCGGCGCCGGTCGAGGTCAGGACGAGGCCGTCTGCCACGACCTGATCGCCGCTGCTGACCTCCAGGACGTCGTCCAGAACTACCTGCTCGAGCGGGATGTCGATCATCACGCCGTCCCGCAACGCCCGGGCCGTCGTTGCCGTCAGGACGTGCAGCCGGTCCAGGGCGCGCTTGGCGCGAAGCTCAGCGACGATCCCCACGCCGCTGTTGGCCAGAATCACCAAGCCGAACAAGGCATCCTGCGGTGGACCGACGATCAGGATCAGTACGCACAGTGCTCCCAACAAGGCGTTGAAGCGGGTCAGCACGTTGGCCCGAATGATCGAGGCGACCGATCGGCTGGTGGGCTGGGTGTTGCGGTTGTCGTGGCCCTTGAGCTGTCGCTGCCGCACCTGCTGCGCGTCCAGACCTCGCCCGTCGGTGAACGCCTCGGCGCTCATCGGCGCCTGCGGCAACGGCATCACCGGTACGGCCGAACGCGCACGCGTCATCCCGAACCCCCCGCCGCTGTCGGATCCAACTCGAACCGGCCGTCGCTGTAGGAGTGCACGTACCGGCGCAACTGCTCACGCGTCGCGAAGCTCAGTGCCGCGAGCAACAGATCGACGGGCTCGGCGTTTCTGGAGCCGTGCAGGCTGATCTGGTAGGTGGTGCAGCCACCGTCATAGACGTAGTAGCGCTCGGCGCGATAACTGGACTTGCTCGGGTGCACCCGTTCGTAGCGACGGGTGCCCGGCTGGTCCGTCGCGGTCTCGGTTGAGTCACCCACATCGCAATGAGGCGCGAGCGTGACGGTGGTCGCATGCGAGCCGTGGCGGTCGGAATTCATGAAGATTCGGCTTCGGTGATTATCGGCGTCAAGCCGTTCGAACATCCAGCCCGGCGGCAGTTCGCGGGTGCACGGCAGCAGGGTCGCGCTGGGCACCGACTGCGCGATCAGCAGCAGGCCTGAGCTGATGTCGTCGGGGTTCTGGTCCGCGGCGGCGGGGCAGGTGGGAACACCACTGCCCGAGCCGATCTCGATGTCGCCGCTGCACGCCGAACTCAGCGGCAGCAGCAGCGCCAGCACCGCCCACATCATTCGGCGCTTCATATCGGGTTGTTCAGAACTAGTTGGACCGCAAACAGCAGAACGATCGTGGCTCCGGCCAGCACGACAGCGCTGAGCGCAACCCGCCGAACGCTCCAGCGCTGGATCCGCACCGAGGGCAGGCGATAGGGCAGCAACGCGAGAAACTCGGCGTGCACGTCGTGGCCCTGGCTTCGCAGCATCCTGCGCAGTTGCGAGGGCATCGTGAGCCCGCGGGTCGCCGCGAACGCCTCGGCGATCTCGTCCTCGTCGAAATAGACCCTGGCCCGTTCGTAGACGCGGTGCGGGTCGGTGCGCAGCGCAAGCACCAGCATCATGTTGGCCAGGTCCACCGCCTGCCGCCAGGGGCTCGGCCTGACCTGGGCGAAGGCAGAGTCGATGACCAGGAGTTTCCCCTGTCGCACCAGCAGGTTCGCGGGCTTGATGTCACGATGCGCGAGGCCGACCTCCCACATCCGCCGAACCACCAGCAGCCCTTGATCGATGATGTC